>DVHY01000138.1 GCA_018711755.1 Candidatus Limivicinus faecipullorum
CAATAAGCCGCCACAGAAAAGCCTTGAAAATCAAGGCTTTTCGGGCGCAGCAGCATTTTGCCCTTGGCAAAATGCTTGGCGGGAGAAGCGCAGTCAAAAAAGTCTGTAAGGACTTTTTTGACAAGCTGAGCCGGCAGGGGAAATGCCCCTGCCGGCAAAGGGCATGAGTATTATTTCAGGACTTGGTGCTCACGTACAGACTGCTTATCACGGCGGGCACGGCCCAGGCCAGCATGAACAGCAGAAGGAAGCCTATGCTCACGCTGCCGGCGGTCAGCAGCTTCACGAACACCAGCACCGGGCCCAGCAGGGCGGAGATAAAGCTCAGCAGAAGGTTGAACCTGGTGGCCAGGTACATGCTCCTGCCCACGTCCGCCACCTGGGTCACGGGGCCAAGGCCCTCGTTGCAGACCACGGCGGCTATCTTGCTGTCCTTGTGGGAGGGCTCAGACATGGCGAAGCGCTCGGTGTAGGGTGGGAAATCATAGCCGTCGGTGGCGATGTCGAAGGTGTTGTGGAGCATCTCCGGGTTCACGTTGAAGTCCCTTAGGGCAAAGACCGGGTGGCGTCCGGAGCGCACCAGCTCCACCAGGGCCCGGCGCACCTGGGGCAGGGGAGTGTACTTGAGGGTGAATATGCCGTAGAGTATGCCGTCGATAGCCAGCAGCACGGAGGTCTTGTCTGCCAGGCGGTAGGGGATGCGGATGTTCATAAGGCGCATCAGCTCCATGCTGCCGCAGAGCACCACATGGCCTTCGATTATACCTTTCAGACCGCCGCCGGAGAGGAACTCGAAATTGTCCGCCCTGCGCAGGGTCCCGCCGGTCTCCTCCATGAGCTTTACGAAAGAGGCGGCTATACTGGAGCCGGAGGCGCTGACAAGGGTCGCGGCATAGGAGACGACCTTTTCGGTGGACTCGTCGGAGAATATTCTCACCGTGTCCATCTCGATGCTGCTCTCGGGGAAGAGGTCCCAGTCGGTGACGATGATGTTGCGGCTGGCGCCTATATCGCAGAGGCCGGACCAGCCGGCTATGGCCGCGCCGCTCCTGAATATGCGCATGGCGCCCACGAAGAAAGGCAGGGCAAAGGCCAGCAGGGCGCTGAAGGGGGCGGCAAGGGAGAGAATGGCGGAAAATATGAACACGAAATCCGACATGCTCTTTTTCAGCAGCGTGAGGACCAGGCTGAGGATAAAGGCAAATATGATAAGGAAGGGTCCGGCCTTTATAAACAGGGTCTCGTCAGGGGGGGCTTCCTCGATACGGCGCACGAAGCCCTTGGCCGGGCGCTGGGATTTGAGCAGGGTGAGCTCGTTCTTGCGCAGCTTGGTCTCCCCGGTGATGGAATAGAAGTTCTTGCCAATGGCCGGGACTCTTAGGGATTTGCGTATGCCTCTGGTGCTCAGGGAAGAGGACAGCAAGACCCCCAAAAGGGACAGGCAGGACACGGCGCACAGCGGCGTGTGCTGGACGGCCGAGTCGGACAGGGCAACTATCAGGGCGTCGGCGGTGGTGACGAGGCAGCTGAGCAGAGCCAGAAAATCCGCCCCGAACCTCAGCCGGAAAGCCCCCAGTATCGCCGTGGTCACCACGTCCAGGGCCAGCAGCATAATGGCAAACTGTATGGCGCAGCAGGCCGCCGCTTTTACAGGCAGGGTCTGGAGCATGCCCGGCACCGGCAGGCCCAGGGAGATATAGCAAAGCAGCAGCTCCAGGCCGAAGCCTATGCGCAGCCGCAGCTTTTGGGAGCGCATGAAAGAGCCGTAGTAGCGGCAGGCGCCCGCCGCCGTCAGCTCCGGCCCCAGCTCCTCCTCGCTGTCGCTCATGGTGCTGGTGGTCACGTTGCGGTTGGTGCCGCGGATGCGGAGAAAAGCGGAGGCAAAGATGGAGGCCAGATATTCCCGGAAGCTGGGCAGGTCCCCGGTCTCGTCAAAATCCTCATCCAGACGGCTGCGGCGGTCCGAGACGCTGTCTTCGTAATAGTCGTCCTCCAGGGCATAGTCCCCGGGAGCGGCCCGATGGTCCCGGAAGCCGCTGGAATAGTCCTCCTCGTCCTCCTCTTCCTGGATGTCGGAGGTCTCGTACTGGGAGCTGTAGCCCTCAGGCTCCTGCTCTTTTGCGCTTTTTTTCGCCTTGCGCCGCTTTTTGAATATGCCCCTGCCGCCCTCGTCCTGGCCGTAATCGTCTTCCCCGTCCTGGGCGGAGGCGTCGTATTCCGGTGCCCAGTGGGAGAGGTTGTAGTCCGTCTGAGCGGAGGGCGAGTAGTCGGAGTCGGCGCTCATGTCTACCGAGCGGTCGCCGAAGCGGTAGCCCTGGGCGTTCTTGCGGCCGCCCAGATTGAAGCGGCTGTCTATCTCCTGATTTGAGGGGGAACGGCTGGGGGCTTTGGTGCGGGCCAGCTCATCCTCCCGGAGAGGGGCGTACAGCTCCTCCTGAGAGAGAGGGGCACGCCGGGGCTCGTCCTGGGAAAGCTGCATGTTGGAGATATACTCCCTGGCTTCCCGCTCTATTGCCCCTATATTCCCGCTGCGGGAGCCATAGCCGCCGTAAGGAGACTCGCCGGCGCCGTAGTCAGCTTCCGCCTCATGGGCGGGAGCGGGGGAGTCCTCCCCGCCGGAGCCGTAATCATAGGACTGGGAGCTGTCGTAATAGCCTGCAAAAATTTCGTCGAAAAGCCGGTCAATATCCTCCTGGGAGGAGGGGATATGGAGATCCTCATCCTGATAGTCATAGTCGTTTTGAGGATAGCCCTGGTCGGGCTCGAAGGACTGGGAATCGTAATATCCGTCATAGCCGCCCTGGGAGGAGCTGTAATATTCCCCCCTGCCGTCCGGCTCCGGGCTCTCCTGGGCCTCCACGTCCTCCCTGGCCTGGTATTCGGCGATGATATCCTCTACGGAGAGGTCTTCCTCTGATTCAGTTTTCAGTTCATGCTTTTTCTGCTTATGACTGAAAAATTTCATGCCTGCATCCTATCCGGCGGGCAAAGCCCGCAACAATGATTATTGTGCGCTGCGCTGGCGCAGCACCTCGTACATGGTGATGGCTGCCGCTGCGGAGGCGTTGAGGGAACTGACCCGGCCCTTCATGGGCAGGCTCACCACAAAGTCGCAGCTCTCCTTTACAAGGCGGCCCATACCCTCGCCCTCGGAGCCGATGACCAGAGCCATGGGGCCGGTAAAGTCCGTGTGCCACAGATCGCTGCTGCCGTCGGCGGCGGTGCCGTAGACCCAGAGGCCCTGCTCCTTCAGCTCCTTCAGAGCCCCGGGGATGTTGGCCACCCGGGCGATGAGCATGTGCTCTGCGGCTCCGGCGGAGGCCTTGTCCACCACGGCGGTGAGCCCGGCGCTGCGGCGCTTGGGTATGACGACGCCGTGAGCACCGGCGCACTCGGCAGAGCGTATAATGGCCCCCAGATTGTGGGGGTCGCTTATTTCATCACAGACTATGACGAAGGGGGGCTCCTGACGTTCCCCGGCCAGAGCCAGGATATCCGCCATCTGGCAGTATTCCCTCAGGGCAGCCAGGGCGATGACTCCCTGGTGGGCGTGGGTCTGGCTCATGAAGTCCAGCTTGCGCCGGTCGGCCTCCACAACTACTATGCCCTTTTCCCTGGCCTTGGATGCGATGTGGCCCAAAGTCTTGTCCACATCGCCCTTGGCGATAAAAATCTTATCTATGGGCCTGCCGGCACGGAGAGCCTCTATCACCGCATTGCGGCCCTCGATGGTGTCGTTTTTTATCTCAAAATCCTTTTCAGCCATAAAAGAAACGTGCTCCGTTCCATATATGAAGACTTATTCACATAATTGATCAGTTTACATATTATCACAATATCAGGAATATTGAAAGACCCAGTTTTTGAATTTACAAAATTTTATAGACTTTATTGCGGCGTAAGGG
>DVHY01000139.1 GCA_018711755.1 Candidatus Limivicinus faecipullorum
AAAATTGGAAAAAAGCCGGGGAAAAAGATTGACAAACAGGATATAAAGTGGTACAATTACCCGGCTAAAACAAAGAAGGCTCGGCATCCGCCGTCCTCACCCGGGGGCAAAAGGCCCGCTGCGGTAAATAAAGCACAGCCCGGAAAAGGGCTTGGAGTGTCTTTGCGTGCGGATGTCATCATCCGCACTTTTTTATTTACCGGAGGTGTTAACAATAGCAAACGCTGTTCATCAAATCAACGAGGAGATACTTGACAAGGAGGTCCGCCTGATAGGAGATCAGGGCGAGCAGCTGGGTATCATGTCCGCTCAGGAGGCGCTGAAAATTGCCGCAGAGCGGGAAATGGACCTGGTCAAGATAGCTCCCGGCTCCAATCCCCCAGTCTGCAAGGTGATGGATTACGGCAAGTTCCGCTTCGAGCAGACCAAAAAGGAGAAGGAAGCAAAGAAGAATCAGCGGGTCATCGAGATAAAGGAGATTCGCATGTCTCCCGGTATCGGAGAAAATGACTTTAACACCAAGCTGAAAAACGGCCAGAAGTTCCTGAACGACGGTGACAGGGTCAAGGTCTCCGTGCGCTTCAGAGGCAGAGAGATGGCTCACACCGAGATAGGCGAGCAGCTGCTGAAGGACTTTGCCGCCAAATGTGCGGATATCGCCACTTTGGACAAGAACCCTAAACTGGAAGGGCGGAACATGTCCATGTTCCTCTCTCCCAAACCCCAGACCCCGGCCAAGAAGCCGGCCAAGCCCAAGGCCCCCAAACCCCAGGAGCCCAAGGACGAATAAACGCCAGCAACAGGCAGCACCCTGCCTGCCAAGGAGATACGGAAGGAGAAATTATCATGCCCAAACTGAAAACCCATAGCGGTGCCAAGAAGAGATTCAGCCTCACCAAGTCCGGCAAGGTAAAGCGCGCACACGCTTTTAAGAGCCATATCCTCACCAAGAAGGACACTAAGCGCTGCCGCCGTCTGCGTTCCGAGGCTTATGCCGATGTGACCAACGAGGCAACCATCAAGAAAATGATCCCTTACAAATAAGGGCAGACGCTATATAGGAGGATAATCAAATGGCAAGAGTTAAAGGCGCAATGATGACCCGCAAGCACAGAAGCAAAGTTCTGGGTCTTGCTAAGGGATACTGGGGCAACAAGTCCCGTCACTATAAGATGGCCAATGAGCAGCTGATGAAGTCCGGCCGCTACGCTTACGTGGGCCGCAAGCAGAAAAAGCGCGACTTCCGCAAGCTGTGGATCACCCGTATCAGCGCAGGCTGCAAGATGAACGGCATGAACTACTCCACCTTCATGCACGGCCTGAAGCTCGCCGGTATCGACATGAACCGGAAGATGCTCTCCGAGATGGCTATCCACGACCCCGCCGCTTTCACCGCCCTGTGCGACATGGCCAAGGCCGCCAAGTGATCTGATAAGACAAGTTTAAGCCCGCAGGCAGCAGCCTCCGGGCTTTTTCTTTTCCGCCCTCCCCGGCAGCCCCGGCCGATCTTGGTCTGGACCCGGACAAAAGGAGGGTTTATAATATGAAAAAAGGCGGGGTGCCCGCCGGAGAGCAGGGGAGAGATAAAATGAAAAAAATACTGGTGCTTATGGAGCTGAACGCCGCCCAGCGGAAAAAGCTGGAAGCTGCCGGAGCCGGAGCAGAGCTGAGCTTCAGCCGCCCGGACCGGGTGTCGGAAGAGGAGATACAGGCGGCAAACGTCATTATCGGCCTGCCCAGGGCGGAGATGATAAAGGCTTCGGAGAACCTGGAGCTTCTGCAGCTGGAGTCGGCGGGGACCGACGCCTATATAGTCCCGGGGATGCTGAATGAAAAGACCATACTCACCAACGCCACCGGGGCCTACAGCCAGGCCGTGGCGGAGCACGCCTTCGCCCTTACCCTGATGCTGCAGAAAAAGCTGCACCTTTACAGGGATGAGCAGCGGGCCGCCCACTGGAGAGACAGGGGCATGGTCAGCTCCCTGAGAGGCAGCGTGGTGGCAGTGGTTGGCCTTGGCGATATAGGCAGCTACTATGCAAGGCTGGTGAAGAATATGGGGGCCTATGTGATAGGCGTCAAGCGCAGGCCCTCCGCCTGTCCGGAATATGTGGACGAACTTATGCTCACCGAGCAGCTGGATGCGGTACTGCCCAGGGCGGATGTGATAATGTCCGTACTGCCAAACACCGCCGCCACCAGGTATATCTACACCGTCGGCAGCTTCCGGCTGATGAAGGACAGCGCCATATTCATCAACTGCGGCCGGGGCAATGCCGTGTCCGCAAGCACCCTGTATGAGGTCCTGTCCCAGGGCCTGATCGCAGCTGCCGGGATAGACGTGTCGGAGACGGAGCCCCTGCCGGAAGACAGCCCACTATGGGGCCTGGAGAACCTGGTGATAACTCCCCATGTCTCCGGGAGCCACCACCTGCCGGAGACCGTGGACAGGATAGTGGACATCTGCGCCGGCAATCTATGCTCCTTCCTGCGGGGGGAGAAGCTCATAAATCTGGTGGACTTCTCCACCGGCTACAGGAAATAAATGCGCAGCAACGGCGCAAAGGGCTGACGGTCCGGGGAGAGCCCTGACCTCGCCGCCCCCCACCGGACTCAAAGCACAGCAAGAAAGCAGGAGCCTGCCTTTTGGCAGGCTCCTGCTTTCTTGGGGCATGGGGCGGGCTCTCCGCCAGAGTTTTGCACAGCGGTCTTCCCGGCGGACATCCCGGGGCGCTTCCCCCTTAGATCGCCTCTATTTGCTTTATGTTCATCTCGCTGCCCTGATGCAGCCAGGTATTGCCGCCGCCGCAATAGGGGCAGCTTTTTCCGAATTCAATGGTAGGATACGTCCTTTTGCAGTCGTCGCACCAGGTAAGAGCGGGTATGGTCTCGGTCAGCAGCTGGGCGCCTTCAATAAGGGGAGTCCGCTTTGCATACCAGTTCCAGCAGTCTATCAGGTATTCCGGTACCACTCCGGAAACCTCGCCGAACTCCAGGGTGACGGAGTTTATCTTTGTGAGCCGGTTCTCCTTTGCAAGCTCCTCCACCTGGCCGATCACATAGGTAACGATACTCAGTTCGTGCATTTTCGGTCCTTTCCGGCCTTTGAGACAGACGCCGGGGTCCCGCCCGGGCCTGCATCGGCTTTAAAGTGAAATAGGCTGATCCCGCCTTGGGGACATCCCGGCCTACGGCACATGGGGCCAGGGCGGGACAGGCTGGATATCCATCATAAGTATACATGAAAATGCAAAAATTTCAATCGAGGCTTTTGCAGAAACCCGCCCTCCAGGAGAGCGGCAGGCCCACGGTGAGCCGCATATGCGCTTGGCGGGGCGTAAGGCGCCGGAAAGGAAGCGGACAGGGGGACCGGCCGTATGGCGGCGGTGAACCGGAGAGGGGGCTGCCAGACCGTGTCCCAGCAGTTCGTTATCATCCGTGAACAGGGGAGACAATGCAGGGGTTGTTTATTCAAAGAGCCTTACGCGGATGCGGAGCCCTGAGGCCTTTGCCGGGAAATCATTCTATTCCCTGCTGCTTGCACCAGATGTCCATCACCAGACTCACTGGCAGATGCTTTACCAGCCGGACCTGCCGCCGCACCGGGGCGCCCAGGATGGAGACGGACTTGCCTTTTTTCAGGTCCTTCATAGCCTGCCGGGCAACTTCGTCGGCTTCGTACCAGTGGTCTACGTACTTTATGTAGTCGTTGTGCTTTGCGTGGGCCTGGAACTCTGTTTTTATCCAGCCCGGACACACGCACATGACGCTGATGCCCCGGTGCCGCAGTTCTCTGCCGATGGCCCTGGAAAAGCTGAGAACATAGCTCTTGCTGGCGCCGTAGACGGCCTGATAGGGCACCGGCTGCCAGGAGGAGTTGGAGCCCATATTGATTATATGGCTGCCCGACTTCATATAGGGCAGGCTCGCATGGCACATTGCCGTCAGCGCAAGGCTGTTGAGCTGGGCGCTGGAAAGCTGGGCCTTCAGGTCCTGCTCTTCAAAGGGGCCGAACACACCGCAGCCTGCGGCGTTGATGAGCATGGAGATCTCCGGCCGGGCCTGGGTAAGAAGCCCCTGGTAGCTGTCGATACTGTCTGCATCCGTCAGGTCAAGACAAACCGGGCGCAGGGGATTCCGGCACTGTTTCCCCAGCTCTTCCAGCCGCTCGGCTCTTCTGGCGATGGCCCAGATCTCGTCATAGTCATACTCCTTGTCGATGGCAAGCAGCAGCTCCCGGCCTATGCCTGAGCTTGCGCCGGTAACAACGGCAATCTTCACGGTTACACACCTCGATTTCTTTTGATGGAGATATCATAGCATAAACCCCGCCGCCAGACAAGCGGAGCGCCTGTAAAATGAAGGGAGCCGCCCACAAAAGTACGGGCGGCTCCGTTTTTCCTCTCATGCAAAACAAGAGAAAGAGAACTCATGAAAGAATGGCTGTTGAGCATTAAAAACGCAGCAAGCTGAAAAAAGCTGCGCTATTGATTTTACCATTTCTCTGTCTGCTTTTGTTTGACACGGCCTTTCCGGCTTACGGCTCGGTATTGGGCCTAGGCCCCGGAGGCTCCCCGGTCCCGCTTCAGCAGCGGGGGGGAGACAAGAGCAAGGGAGGCCAGACTCACAAGCCCCAAAAGCCCGTAGAAGAGCAGAGAAGAGCCGTCCCCGGTCCGGGGAGTATCGGTGGGGGGATAGGCGTACTTGTTCACAAAGAGGGCCTGAGAGGCTTTTACGCTGTCACCCTGGGGATATATGGCCAGGGTCAGCTCCAGGCTGCTGCCGTTTTGGCTGTAGCTCACGGTCACCTTCAAGTCGTAGACAGTGGCGTCATAGGTGCAGTTGCTGCTTTTGCCTTTGAGCTGGCTGAGGGTATAGCCATAGACGCCCGGTTTGTCAAAGACTATGGCGGGAAGCCTGAAGTCACCGGGGCCTGTGACGGCATAGGAGCAGCTGCCGCCGCTGCTGCCGGAGGGCATGGGAGAGCTCTTATCGTCAGCCTGGAGCACCAGGGTATAGGTCTCCGGGGGATTGGGGCGGTTGCCCTCTGCGCTGAGCTTCACAGGCAGGGACAGGCTGACGGTATTGGCGGCAAAGGCCGTTCCGGCAAGGGAAGCCAGAAGGAGAACAAGCAGGATAAGAGCAAGAAACCTGTATAAAATTTTCATCTTACATCAAGCTCCTTCCTGGGACGGGAATTGAGAAGGGAACATGCAGGCCAGAACCACGGTCCTGGCGTCGGAAAACTCTGTGGAGCAGGTGGAGAGCGCCAGGATCTTAAGGCCGGTATCCGCCGCCCTGTCCAGAACTTCCCGGCGGAAGTGAAGGGAATTCTCGGCGGCATAGTCTGCCAGAGGGGAGGCGTCGCTGCGCCAGCGCTCAGGCTCGAAAATGTTATCGTCGGAAGCGTCCACCAACAGACAGGCGAAGATCTCCAGGCTGTAGCTGCCCTGGGGGAGAATGAGCTCTCCGGAGGAATTTTCATCGAAGAAATCTCCCTCCTTATACAGGGCCAGGTCGCCGAACATGCCGCTGTTTTCCATGTGGTGGCCGTAGAGCAGGGAGTAGGCGTCGCCAAAATCCCGGCTGTTGCGGGAGTCCAGAAAGATACTGCCGGAGAGAGAGAAATTCCCGTAGACGTCGGTATTGATATAGCTCAGGTTATCCTGCCCCTGGAGGACAGGGTGGTCTATCTGGGTGTTGTCCAGGGAGACCCAGGCGCAGACGTCGGGGTTTATGGCCTGGAGCTCCTGAAAGCCGGGGCTCTGCTCCCCCTCCTCAGCCTGGGGCTTCAACTTCAGCATATCCTCCCGGACGTTCTCCGCAGCGGAATATATCTGATTATTGTCCCAGAGAGCGTAGGCGGCATAGGCGCCGGAGAGGAGAAGGCAGAGGACCACAAAGAAACTGAGCAGGAAATTTGCAGTACGAAGGAATATCCTGAACATGGTCCCGCCGGGGCTGCGCCCCGCTCCTTTCTTTCAAACTGACCGCCGGGGCTGGGGTCCCCGGAGGCGGGGAGAGTTTAGAGAATGAGACGGAAGGATTCAGGACTCCCGGGAGGAGCGCCGCTTCAGAAGGAAGAGGACCGCGCCGCCGATGGAGAGGACCAGGAGCAGCACATAGGGAAGGCTGTCCAGGACGATGCCGGTGTCTACAGTGGCTTGCTTGTTATTGGTGATTCCTACGGTCTCGGAGGCGGTGTCGATTTTCTTATTCTGATCTGGGAAGATGATTTCGGCTTCTTCATAGCCCTCTGTGGTATAGTCAGCCTCAGCGACGGTATAAGTCACGCCATAGGGCAGATTCTCTATGGTAAAGGTCTCGCCGTGCTTGAGATAGAAGGTGTGGGACTTACCGTCAACGGATATGCTTGTGGTGGTTCCCGCAGCAGTTCCATCTGTTAGCTTGCTGCCGCCGGAGACAGTATAGGAGCTGGCGTAGGTCTTGCCCTGCTCGCCGGTGAGGGTGACGGTTATAGCGAAGTATTTGTCACGGTCGCCCATATTGCCGGTGACGGTCTTTGTCACGGCCAGAGAGCCGGCAGAGTAGGTGTTTTCAAAAGCGCCGGTTTTGACATCTGTTTGACCATCTCCATCAGCGTCAACAAGGCTCATGGTGACAAAAGCAGTGTAGTAGGTCTGGGTCTGGTCGTCATATGCCACGGTTACTTTCATTTTCAGCGTGTCATTGGAATATGTAACGCCCGGAGTGCTGCCGGGGACTTCCTTAACATCGTAGGTGTAAATACCTACGGAGGGCCAATGGATGGAGGATAGGGCGACGCTAACGTCTTTGGTAAACCCGGTATCGGCGCTTGCCTCACCGCCGGCAAAGCTGACTGTTGCATCGGGAATTTCGGGTGCGACAGTCCCCTCCGCAGCGTCAGTAACTTGACCGTTTGAAAATTTAAAAGTAAAGGTTTCTGCCGGGGAAGTGGTATCTGCATTTTCCAGCTTGTAGGTTTTGCCAAAGCTTGCGTCTTTATCAGCTTCGGCAAAGGCGGCGGAGCCGAGGGATGCGACGAGAAGCAAAGCAAGGAGCAGAGACATAAATTTTTTCATGTTGTTTCCTCCCGTGAACTATATTCAGCATATATATCTTCCCTTTGCAAGAGAAGGAAAGTCCGAAAAGCTAGAGCCCGCGGCGGCGGAGGAGGCTTATGACCTTTGCCTCCACATCCTCCAGGGGCAGGGCCCCGAAGTCCCGGCTGTCGCTGGACTGGGTGCGGTAGTCCCCCAGAATGAAGAGGGAGTCCTCCGGCACATGATAGGGATAAGTGAGCTTATCCCCGGGGTAGGTGGGGTAGAGTATCTCCCCGGTCTGGAGAGTGCCGTTTACCAGCAGCTCACCCTCCGGGCTGATGTCCACATAGTCGCCGGGGCCGGCGGCAATGCGGCCCACATGCCTGCCGTCCTCCAGACTGTAGAGCACCAGGTCCCCCTTCAGGTATTCCCCCTGGAGCCGGAAGCCCAGGACCAGGTCTCCGTCCTTCAGGGATGGGAACATGCTGTTGCCCCGGACCTGGCTTATAAGAAAGACCTGGGTAAAGAGAAGGTAAAAGACCAGGACCAGAAGCAGCAGGCGCAGAAGCAGGGAGAAAAAATCCTGCCGGTCCAGAGCCCGGTTTCGCCGGAGCTGGATTATCTTCGCCAGAGCCTGGCTGTGCTCTCTGTAATCAGCCACCGGCATCATCCTTCCGGGCCTGCTCCAGAAGAGCCTCGTATCTGGCCCGCTCGGCGCAGAGGGCGGCCTCGTACATGTCGTTTAGCTCGGCTATCCTTTTCCACACGTCGGCCTCGCTTACCCCTCCTATGAGCTGCCGCCTGAAGCTGAGCTTGCTGAGCCAGGGGCCTATGGCCTCCTGGGCGGGATTGAGGCGGAGCCGGGACTGGCCGCCGGGCTCAGAGCGCCGGGGGACTTTGTCGTTACTGCGTTTTGCCACGGGTATTCCCCCTTTCAGCGGTCACGGCGGCGCCGGCCCTTCTTTATGAGCAGGAGGCCGCCTGTCCCCGCCAGGGCCAGGATGAGGACATAGGGCAAGCTGTCCAGTACTATGCCGGTGTCAATGTTGACGTCCTTGGTGTTGGTGACAACAATGTCCACATACCTGGTGCCGTCGGAGGGCACAGGGTAGCTGCCGGTGATTGGGGTGCCGCCTGCCGTTGCTATGCTCATGGTATAGCCGTCAAGATTGGGCTCGGTTATGGTGAGGGTGGAGCCGACTTCCGCCATGAGATTGAGCTTCTCCCGGTGCTTCAGACTGAAAGTGGCCGTCTTCCCGTCGGCAGAGAGCGTATAGCCTGTACCTGGCTTCATGGGCTTGTCGGATGTGACTTTGAACTCAAAGCTTTTGCTGAAAATTCCCAGGTTGCCCTTCACTATCTTCTGGATATTTACGCTTACATATTGCAGCTCGTTGCTGATGGACTTGCTCTGGACCGTGACCCAGCCTGTTCCGTCCCACTGTTTCAGGACGAAGCTGGATGCGCTTTGCAGCTCAACCAGGTACAGGCTATCCGTACCATAATAGTTAACAGGAGACTGATGTTCTATGAGGTAGTAATTCCCGGTGGGTATTTTGGCAAAGCTCACCCTGCCTTCCGAGTCGGAGACTGCTTCATATGGCTGGGTTTGACCGGAGATTATGTAGTTGCCATCCTGGTCCTTTTCTACCTCCGGCGGGTTGCCAGACTCCGCATTCTCGGCGGGGTAGAGGTAGAAAACCGCACCGGGAAGGGGGTCGCCGTTCTGGTCCAGCTTGCTGATGCTGAGCTGGCCGGTACTGCGGCGGTTGCTGACTTCAAGGAGGATTTGCTCTGCCTCCTCCGGATCAGTGGTGACATTGCCCCAAGTGTCCAGATACTTCATAGGCGTGTAGTTCACGTCATAATAGCGGTATCCGTCGCCGCCCAGCTGCTCAGAATAGCTCCAGTCGCCTATCTCGGTCTCCAGAAGGCTGTATTCCACCGGACTGCCGCCCATGTACAGGGGGACATCATTTTCAAAAGTATGCCTCCAGGTATCACCGCTGAGCTCCTTTTTAAAATCGGCAGCCATGTTCTGGCCGTTATAGTACAGCTGGAGAGTTACTGGGGTATTCTCACCGTCCAGCCATTCCTTCTCCACGGTGAGAGGTACGAGCCTGGAATAGTTGTTTATCTGAAGTTCAGAATTTTCGACCTGGGTATAGACCCGGTTATCCGAGGAATTTTCGGCTTTGGCGGAGTCTATCCTACCGCTGGCATCCATGACCACAGTGATCGTGCCGGGGTCGGCATAGCCCTTGGGCACTTCCTCTGTAAAAGTAAAGGTGAAGTTACCTGAACCGGTTC
>DVHY01000140.1 GCA_018711755.1 Candidatus Limivicinus faecipullorum
TTTTATTTTTGTTTTTTATATTATCAGGCGCATCCTGTTCAGGGTCCTCTCGTGGGCGGCGGCGCTGACGGCCACATATATCCTGGTAGTTTCAATACTGCTGTGGCCCAGCACATCCGCAAGATGAGGCAGATTTTTTTCCACGGCAAAATAGCTTCTGGCAAAGAGATGGCGCAGATTGTGAGGAAAGACCTTTCCCTCCTCCACTCCCGCCTGGGCGCAGAGACGCTTCATCTCGTGGCAGATGTTGGAGCGGTCCACGGGTCTGCCGCTGCGGGTGCGGAAAATGTATCCGCTTTTTATTCCACTGGCCCTGCAGAACTCTGCGAGCCGTCTGCGCAGCTCCTTTGGCAGCAGGACCATGCGGGTTTTGCCTTTCAGCCTTATTTCGGCCCGCCCTGAACGCACGGCCTCCACGGTGATGAAGGGCAGCTCGCTTATACGGATGCCGGTGCCGGAGAGGGTGAGCATGACAAGATGCAGCCTCTTGCTGCCTCTCGCCCGGGCGGCGCAGAGCAGGCGGCGGTACTCCTCCTCCCCCAGCTCCCGGTCCTCCTCAGTAAAGGCCCGGCGCTGGATCTTCAACAGCCTTATGCGGTAATCCCCCTGTCCGGTAAACTCCAGATAGGCATTTATTGCGGACAGAGCCACATTTACCGTCCGGGCTTTGTTCTTTTGCAGCAGCGCCTCCCTGTATTCCAGCAGGCGCTTCTTATCCAGCTCCTCCCCTGCCAAATAGGCTCTCAGGCGGTGAAGTGCGGCGGAATATTTCTCCACCGTGGCCTGGGATTTTTCGCTGAGATAGAGCATGTTTTCAAAGTCTCTTATCCCCTCTCTGGTCACTTTCATATACACTGCCCCCTTTTTTTACATTATCTCCTTCATCCGCTCAATAATACTGTAGACTAGGGAAAATGTATATTGTATAAAGAAAGCCCGCCGGGGAGTTTTCCCCGGCGGGCTCAGCTTGTCGAAGAAGGTCAAGCCTTCTTCGACAAAAGGGATTGCACTTCGCTCCATGCCTCGGTTGTACGCCGGAGGCGTACAATTCGACACTTCGCTCCGTGAGAAGTGTTTTCTGCGACGTACATGCCGCCGCAGAAAACGATTGAATTTATTTTTTCGCTGGGTTGAAAAAACTCTGCGAGGCTTTTTCGACAGTCTCAGCCCGCCGGGGAGTTTTCCCCGGCGGGCTGTCACACAAGATGCTTATTTAGATGCTTATTTACCGCCATGCAGGACGGCGGGCCTGTTTAAGCCCTGCCTGCAAGCTCTTTAAGCTTATTCACTATCATCAGAGTATTGCTGTTTTCTCCGCCTTTGAACTCAAAGCGCATATGGTATTCCAGGGCCTGGGCCAGCTCCACGGGCCAGCGGCGGTCGTTGCGGATATAGACCGTGTCGCTGAGCCGGCCGCTGTCGTCCATAAGGGTGAGGGTGCAGCTCTTGCCCTCGGGGCAGTTCATTATCAGCCTGCCCTCCTCGTTGGACACATAGCAGCCCTCCCCGATGCAGATTATCTTGTAGTCGGCTGGGTCTGCGCTGCAGCCGAAGGCATAGAGGCCCAGCTCCTCCCGGCCGCTGGGGTCGATATAGTAGTCATAGATGAAGTCCCCCCGGGCATTGGTGAGCTTTATGAAGCTGAACGGCGGCTCATAGCCCCCGGCATAGAACTCCAGCTCCGTGAGCCCGGCGCCGCTGCCCTCCGTCTCCATCAGGACGACTTCCATTTCCTCCACATACACCGGGTCGAAGCTGACCTCCGTGCCGGAGCCGTTGGGCTCCAGGGGCCCGCTGAGGTAGAAGGCGCCGTTATCAAGCCGCACGGCCACCTCCAGCACATTGTCGGCCATAGAGGGGTTGTCGTAGAGGACCACCCGGCTGATGAGGGTGGGTTCATCGAACTTGACTATCACCCGCTTTTCCCCGTCGTCGGCGGCGGGCACCCAGGTGTTGTCGGAATAGCCCGGGTCTTCATGGGCCTGGGTATGCTGGGAGAGGACGAAGTCGTTGAGCACCGAGGCGTCCCCGGAGCTGACCCAGAACTCCGCCTCATAGCTGAGAGAGCCGCTCTCCCTGAGCCAGAAGACCTTGTCGGAATTGATTATCCCGTCGGCATGGGCGGCGGCGTTCTGGCTGGCATAGCACTCCGCCATGGCGTAGCCGGAGCTGCTGAATATGGAGCGGGAGAGTATCCCCGGGTACACCGGCAGGCGGAGCCTGTCGCTCCAGTAATATATATTGCTGCCCCCGTCGGTGACGTAGTCCTCGCTCCCCGGCTGCACCGTGGACAGAGCGTTGAGGGCGTAATAATCATGGGGGGCGTCGTAGGCGGTAGAATAGGTGAAGCCCCGGAGTATCACCGGCTCATAGCTGGGCCGGGCCTTCAGCACCTCCCCCATGGCCTGCTCGAAGAACATGGCCACGGTCTGATGGTCGATGTGCTGGTCGCTGTCGCTGCAGAAGACCAGGTCCGGGGTGTAGCGCAGCAGCACGGTCCTGATATCCTGGTACAGATTTTTCCTGGTGTAGGCGGCGCCGGGGTTGAAGGGTGGGTGCCTGTCGGTGCCGTAGGTGCTGGAAAAGCCGGAGGCGGAGGTGAGAACCTCGTCCTGGGGGCAGAGATATATGGGGGTGCCGTCCAGGTTAAGCTGGTCGCCGTAGCCCAGGAAGATGAGGTTTTCCGCCGGGATGCCTATGGCGGTCATGGCGGCGTCGGCCTCGGTGATGCGCTGCACCCCGTCGCCGTTCATGTCCCCGTTGAAGACGTAGACGATGTACACGTTGCTGCCGTATTTTACATACTGCTCCAGTACGCCGCCCAGCAGGTTCAGCTCGTCGTCCTCGTGGGGCACAATGGCCATGACCTTTTTCCCGGCGAAGACCTGATCCTTGGCCTTGTCTACATCCTGATATACCCCGTTTTTATAGGTGTTGAGCCAGAGAAAGTACAGGGCGGCCCCCAGCAGCAGCACCACGGCGGTGAAGAGGATGAACATCCACTTCACCAGGCCCTTTTTCCTCAGGCTTAGGATGAACAGGAGGATAAAGCTCAGGAGAAAGACCAGAGCAAGAGCCGCCGCCGGAAGATTGGTGGTTGCCCGGGTGGTGAGCATGTCGGCGACAAAGCTCAGTTCAAGGGCCAGCAGCAGGGCAAAAAGCAGGCCTGTAAAGCTGAATTTCCTACTGCCGGTCTCCATATTGAATCCTCCGTTCTCAAAGTAATTTCAGAATTTCTTGCAGTTCTTCGGCGTTGGGGCTGTCGCTGCCGCAGGTTATGGAACCGGCCCTGAGGGCTAGTTCAGCCGTCTCTCTCAGGGAAAGCCTCTTTATGCCCGAGAGGACGATGGCGGCGGTAGCGGCGTCACCGGCGCCGGTGACGTTCACCAGGCGGGTGGGCGGGATGGGCAGATGCAGCAGCTCTTTTTTGTCGGCGGCTATCATGCCCCGGCTGCCCAGACTGATGAAGACCCGCTCCACGCCCTTTTCCACCAGGGCTCTGGCGGCCCTCTCCGGGTCCTTCTCCCCGGTGAGCTTCTCCGCCTCCAGGGCGTTGGGCTTTATGGCGGAGAGCCGGTGGAGCACCGGCAGCAGCTTCGCCGCCTTGGCGGTGGATACCGGGTCGGCATACACCGGGATGCCGCTGTTTTCGCATATGTAGCGGATGGTCTCCTCCGGGAGATTGGTATCCACCACTACAGCCCCCGCCTGTAGTTTGGGCAGGACCCGGGCGGCATATTCCGCCGTGAGGGCCGAGCAGATGTCCATGTCGCTGACGGCCAGCTGCATCTCCCCTCTCTCGTCGCTGATATAGAGATAGGTGGAGCTGCGCAGCTGGGGGAAGACCGGGGCATAGCTCAGGTCTATGCCCAGAGCCCGGCAGCTCTCGCTGATGGCTGAGGCGTATACGTCCCCGCCTATGGCCGCCACAAGGCTGACCTCCAGCCCCAGCAGCCGCAGGTCATGGGCTATATTCCTCCCCACGCCTCCCGGGCGCAGGGCAACGGTACCGGGGTTGGAGTCCTTGGGGATCAGCTTCCCCTCCGGCCTGCCCCATATATCCATATTGATGCCGCCGAAAACCACGGCGGCATCAATATTCCCGGTCTGGGGCCTCACTTTATGTGCCATATATCCTTTGCGTATTCCTCTATGGCCCGGTCGGCGGCAAACACGCCGCTCTGGGCGGTGTTCATAATGGACAGGCGGGCTCTCTCCCCCTCGTCCTTTATGCGCTCATACATGCGCTTCTGGCAGTCGGCATAGGCCCGGTAGTCGGCGATGAGCATATACTGGTCGCCGCCGTACAGCAGGCTGGACACCAGATCGGAATAGCTCTTGCCGTCGGCAAAGCCCTGGCGGAAGCGGGACATGATGCGCATGATCTCCCCGTCTTTCTGGGCCAGGCCCGCCGGGTCGTAGCCGCTGCGGCGCCAGTTGGCTATCTCGTCGGTGTGCAGGCCGAAGAGGAACATGTTCTCGTCCCCCAGCCGCTCGTACATCTCCACATTGGCCCCGTCCAGGGTGCCTATGGTCACGGCGCCGTTCATCATCAGCTTCATGCAGCCGGTGCCGGAGGCCTCCTTGCCGGCGGTGGAGATCTGCTCGGAGACCTGGGCGGCGGGCATTATTGCCTCGGCGGCGCTGACCCTGTAGTTCTCCACAAAGTAGACCTGGAGCTTATCCTTGCACACCGGGTCGTTGTTGATGTCGTCGGCCATGGACAGCAGCAGCTCTATGATGCGCTTGGCGGTCTTGTAGCCGGCGGCGGACTTGGCGCCGAAGACGAAGGTCCGGGGCACAAAGTCCATATTGGGGTCGTCGTGGAGCTGCATCTGGAGGCTGGCGATGCTCATGGCGCACAGCAGCTGCCGCTTGTACTCATGCAGGCGCTTGACCTGCACATCCATGATGGCGTCGGTATTCAGGGTGAAGTTGTCGTTTCTCAGGGCAAACCTGGCAAAACGGCGCTTGTTTTCCAGCTTTATCTGGTTGACCCTGGCTCTCACCTGGGCGTCGCCGGCAAAGTCGGCCAGCTTGATGAGCTCCTGGGGCTTGAGCAGGTAGTCGTCATTGCCCAGCAGCTCCACTATCAGGCCATGGAGGCCGGGGTTTATCTGGCTGAGCCAGCGGCGGTGGTCGATGCCGTTGGTCACGTGGGTGAATCGCTGGGGGTCCAGGGAGCAGATGTCCTTGAACAGGTCGTTTTTCAAAATTTCCCCGTGGAGCCGGGACACGCCGTTGACCTTGTAGCAGGCGGCAAGGCACATGTTGGCCATATGGACCTGGCCGTCGCTGATTATCATGTTGCGGCCCACCTTCTCATTGCTACCGAAGCAGCTTATCAGGTACTCGCACCAGCGGCGGTTTATCTCGCACATTATCTCCCAGAGGCGGGGCAGCAGCTGCTGCACCAGGGTCTGGGGCCACTTCTCCAGGGCCTCGGCCATGACGGTGTGGTTGGTATAGGCCACGCTGCCCTTGACTATCTCCCAGGCCTCGTCCCAGCCCAGCTGATATTCGTCCATGAATATGCGCATCAGCTCGGGGATTATCAGGGTGGGGTGGGTGTCGTTTATCTGGATGGTGTGGTGCTGGGCAAAGCTGCGTATGTCCCCCCACTTTTCGATGTGCTTGCGGACTATGTCCTGGGCGGTGGCGGAGACGAAGAAGTACTGCTGCTTTAAGCGCAGGGACTTGCCCTCCATGTGGTCGTCGGCAGGGTAGAGGACCTTGGTTATCACCTCGGCCATGGTGCGCTGCTCCATGCTCTTGACATACTTGCCCTCGGAGAAAAGGTACATGTCCAGAGAGTTGGTGCTCTTGGCGTCCCACAGGCGCAGCTTGTTTATCTCCCGGCCGCCGTAGCCGGCTATGAGCATATCCCGGGGCACCGCTATGACCGCGTCATAGTTGCGGTGCTCGGCGTGGTAGTGGCCCAGGCTGTCCCAGTGGGCCTCTATCTGGCCGCCGAAGCGGACCTCCACGGCGTCCTCGTAATGGGGCACCAGCCAGCTCTCGGCGCTGATGCGCCAGTCGTCGGCCACCTCGGTCTGCTTGCCGTCCACCAGCTTCTGCTTGAACATGCCCAGCTCGTAGCAGATGGAATAGCCGGTGCCCTCCAGGCCCTCGGTGGCGATGGAGTCCATATAGCAGGCGGCCAGACGGCCAAGGCCGCCGTTGCCCAGACCCGCGTCCGGCTCCTCTTCAAAGATGTCCGCTGCGCTGCGGCCCATGTCCTCCAGAGCGCCGATAATGGCCTGGGAGACGCCCAGGTTGTAGGCGTTCTTCATCAGGCTGCGGCCCATGAGGAATTCCATGGACATATAGTGGACTTCCTTGACGGTGTGCTTGGGGTTCTTCGCAGTGAGCAGACGGCTCATCAGCTCTCTTATCACGATGGCGGTGGCCTGGAATATCTGGGCGTCGGTG
>DVHY01000141.1 GCA_018711755.1 Candidatus Limivicinus faecipullorum
AAATGAAGCCGTGTAAGTTTGAGTACACGGTTCAATCTGTAGAAAGAGAGGTAACCAAGATGTTAGATATCAAGAATTCACAGAAATGACCCTTGATTCTGAAGCAGGTGAGAGCGCTGAAGGATCAAGGGTCATTTCTTTTTTATGGAGTTTTGCCCCCAGCTCCGGCCCTCCTCAGCCGGGGCTTTCTCCGGCTGCCGGCCGCTCCCTGTTTTTATAAACAGTGCTTTTTCCACCTGCGCCCCTGGAGGCGCTTTTTTGCTGCCCATAGCTCCTCGGCGGCATACAGGCTGAAAGACGGAGCCGGGCTCCGTCTTTCAGAACAACATATTATCGGTCTTTTCTCACATCTCCAGGCCGAAGCGGCGGTAGGCCTCCGGCATCTCTCCGTCGCTGAGCTCCTTTGCCGTGACCTGTCCGTCCACGAACTCCTTGTACAGGTGGCCGTCCAGGGTGAAGCGGCCCTGGGCGGTCTTCATGGAGAACATCTCCTGATGGATGAAGGGGGAATCCGGGTGTTTCTCGCAGTAGAAGGTAGGGGCAATGTAGTCTACCATCAGCTGCGGCTCCTCGGTAAAGGAGTAGAACTGCCGCCACTGGCCGTGGTGCTTGTCCATAAGCACCCAGCCCAGGAAGGGGTCCTTGTCCAGGCGGTAGCACTCGTCGAACTGGGGCTGCTCCAGGCCCTCCTCCAGGCGTATAGGATAGCGGGGGCAGACCTCACCTATGCCCACGTCGCAGAGCCATACCCCGTCGGTGGCCTCCACCTTCATGACCCGGTGGCGGCGCATGGGTATGCTGCTCTCACCTCTCAGATAGCGGGCGGCGTACTCGGTGACCTTGTAGCCCAGCTGCTCCAGCAGCCAGGCGAAAAGGCCGTTGAGCTCAAAGCAGAAACCGCCTTTGCCCCGGACAACTACCTTTTCATACAGGTCGTCTATCTCCAGGGACAGGGGTATGCCCCGGAGAATGTCCAGGTTCTCATAGGGCACGCTGGTGCAGTGGGCAAACTGCAGCTCCTTGAGGAGCTTGGAGTCCGGCACTATCTCCTCCGGCATCTCCAGGCCGATGCGCTGAAAGTATTTCTTTATTTTCTCCATTTGGCAGATATATCCTCCAAGATTTCCATTACTGTGAGCAGCTGCCCCGCTCCTACATTGGGACTGGGCCGGTGTTCCCTGGCACAGTCCAAAAAGTGTTTCAGCTCGTTGTAGTACCAGCCGCAGGGCGGCACGTTTATACCCGTGGACACCATGACCTGGTCGCTGGTGTCAAAGACCTTGGGCTCGGAGCCGAACTGGTATGCAGTGAGGGTGCTGCCGTCATTTATCAGCATACCGTTTTCAAAGTACACTCTCCAGCGGGCTGTCCAGGGGATGTCGGCGTTGAACCAGGCGGCCTCGGCGGCCACATGGAACTTGCCGTAGTCATAGCTTATCCTGAACTGTTCCGGGTAGTCCTTATCCTCACCCTGACAGGAGGTGAAGCTGTATCCCTCCGGCTTACCGAAGATGGATACTATCACGTCCAGGTCGTGGATATGCAGGTCGTAGGGCAGCAGCCCGGACTTGTTCACGTCGAAAAGCCAGCCGTCCTGCGCCCAGCGGGGGCAGGCGGACAGCCGCTCAAAGCAGGCGTCCAGGGGCTTGCCGTAGACCCCGCTCTCCACCGTCCGGCGCAGTATCTCCACTTCCTTGGTGAACTGGAGCACCTGGGCGATATAGAGCATGCAGTCCTTCTGCTCCGCCTTGTCCAGCATCTCCTTTGCATCCTTGAGGCTCAGGGCTATGGGCTTTTCACAGATGGTGTCCTTGCCGCAGTCCAGGCTCTCCATCACCATGTCGTGGTGCAGATAGGTTGGGGTGCAGATGTCCACGATGTCTATATCGCAGTTTTCCACCATCTCCCGGATGCTGGGATAGCAGGGCAGGCCCCACTTCTCCGCAGTCTCCTTGGCCCGCTTAGAGCCGCCGCAGACGGCGGCCACCTGGCAGCCCTCTATCTCTTTATAGTTGGCATAGTGGACGCTGCCCATGCCTCCCACGCCCACAAGGCCGATATTCATAGTCTTCATACCGGCGTCCTCAGAACTCGAAGCCCTGTTCTCTCAGGTAGGCGGCGGAGTCCATGACGGCCCGGTTTATCTCCTCCAGGTCCTTGGCGCCGCTCTGGGTGAACTCTATCTCTATGGAATAGGGGCTGAGGTTGTCCGCCTCGTCCATCATTTTGAATATCTCCGGGAAGTCCACATAGCCCTTGCCCAGGGCGGGGAAATTCCACTCCTGGCGGCCGCCGGCCTTCTCTTTCAGGTGGACATAGCCCACCTCGTCCAGGCAGCCGGCCAGGTCCTTGGGCACGTCTACATCCCCGTAAAATATGGCGTTGGCGGTGTCGTAATTGATGAGCACCCGCTCCGAGCCCACCAGATTGCAGATGTCCTTCAGGATTGCTCCGGTGCCGTGGTCTCCGTGTATCTCCAGCACCAGCTTCATGTCGTACTTCTCCAGGTAGGGGACAATGCCCTTGATATGCTCGGCCACCACCTCATTGGGCGCCACGGCCTTGTCCTCCAGATGGGCCTCCCCTATGGAGGAGACGATGTACTCGCAGCCGAAGAAATGGGCCAGGCGGATATTGTCCACAAAGTCCCCGATACGGGCGGTGTCCATCAGGTTGGTATGGCCGCTCATGGCAAAGGGTATCAGTCCGTTTTCCTCCAGCAGGTCCTGGACCTCCAGGGCCCGCTTGAAGCTCTGGCTGGGGAACACATGCTCGGTCCAGCCCTTGGTGGCGGTGAGCTCTATATACTTGAAGCCCGCCGCCTTGATGCCCGCCACGGCCTCTTCGATGGAGTAGCCGTGGTAGCAGTTGGAGTTTACGGCGATTATACGTTTTTTCACCTTGCCGCCCCCTCAGATTATGAAGTTGTCCAGGTAGCGTTTGGACAGGCGGATGGAATTGAGTATATCCTCCCGGCAGCTCTCAAAGGCCTTGTCCTCCACCTCGATAACGGCGCAGCCGTCAAAGCGGATATCGTTGAGGGCGGAGATAAAGGCGCCCCAGTCCACATCACCCAGGCCGGGTATCTTGGGGGACATGTAGTCCAGAGGATAGGCCAGCACGCCGCAGTCCGCCAGCTTCTCGGGATAGAGCTTGATGTCCTTGAAGTGGATGTGGAATATCCTGTCCTTGAACTCGTACACGGTCTTCAGATAGTCCAGGCCCTGCCACACATAGTGGCTGGGGTCGAAGTTGAGGCCGAAGTTGGGAGAGGGGATGATCTCGAAGAGTTTGCGGTATATGGCCGGCGTGCACATGAGGTTCTGCCCGCCGGGCCACTGGTCGGCGCCGAAGAGCATGGGGCAGTTCTCGATTGCCACCTTTACTCCGCAGTCCTCCGCCAGGGCAATGATGTCCGGCCATATCTCCTTGAAGAGCTCAATGTTCTCCTCCAGGTTCTTGTGCTGGTCCCGTCCGATAAAGGTGGTGACCATGCCCACGCCCAGCTTCTGGGAGGCCTTTATCAGGGCCTTCAGGTGGGCGATGGCGGCGGCGCGCTTGTCCGGGTCCGGGTCCATGGTGTTGGGGTAGAAGGCCAGGGAGGAGATGCTCATGCCCTTGCCCGCCACATAGTCGTTGACATACTTTGCATACTCGTCGTCGGCGCAGACTCTCTCCGCGTCGATATGGGACACGCCGGCATAGCGGCGCTCCGCCTTGCCTGCGGGCCAGCAGGCCACTTCCAGGCATTTAAAGCCCATTTCGGCGGCGGTGTCCACCGCCTCTTCAAAGCTCCAGCCGTCCAATATGGCGGTGAGCAGGCCAAACTTCATCATAACAAAGACTCTCCCTTCTTATTTGTTGGCTTCTATCTCCACGGCCCTGCCGGTCTGGGAGGACTCGATGGAGGCAAACACCGCTCTCATGGCGTAGAGGGCGGACTCCCCGGAAATCTCCGGGGGAGTATTGTTCTTCAGGCACTCCACCCACAGGTCGATGACCCCGGACTTGGTCTGGTTGTCGTTGGTCTGTATCTGTTCCACATCGTAGACCTGCTCCTCACCGTCGGAGAGCTTCACCACGATGGAGTGGGCCGGGTCGTCGTAGATGCGCATGATGCCCTTGGTGCCGTAGAGCACGGTGGAATTGTCCTCGGCGCCGTAATAGGTCCAGCTGGCGGTCATGGTGCCGAAGGCTCCGCCGGACATCTCATAGATGCACACGGCGTTGTCGTCCACGCCGATGAGCTCGCCGTCCTCGCCCCGCTTGTCCAGAGTCACCAGCCGGGCGGTGGTGCGCACCACCCGCTGCCCGGTGAGGAACTGGATAAGGTCGGTCTTATGTACGCCCAGGTCCGCCATGGCCCCCATGGCGGCCTTTTTCTTGTCGAAGAACCACACGTTCTTCCCCGGGTTTATGGCCCAGGTCTCAGGCCCGCCGTGGCCAAAGGTGGTGCGGAAGGTGATTATATCGCCTATGAGGCCCTGGTCTATCAGGCGTTTGGCCTCCACATGGGCCTTGGCCAGACGCTGGTTGTGGCCTATCATCAAAAACTTCCCGGTCCGTTTTGCGCACTCCACCATTGCCTCGCAGTCGGCCAGGGTAGTGGCCATGGGCTTTTCGCACAGCACGTGCTTGCCCGCCTCCATAGCCTTGATGCTCAGCTCCGCGTGGGCGTAGTTTGCAGCGCAGATGCTCACGGCGTCTATGCTCCTGTCGGCCAGGAGCTCCTCGGCGGTGTCATAGACCTTGCCGCCGTACTTCTCCGCCTGCTCCTCGGCTCTCTTCCGGCTGGGGTTATAGAAGGCGGCCAGCTTCACATCCGGGTTTTCCGCATACTCGGGTATGTGACGCACCTGGGCTATCTTACCGCAGCCCAGTATACCTACATTTATCATTCTTTTATTCCTCCCCTGTTCAGGCGCTCTCCTTCTTCTGCAGCAGCACGGCAAAGATGATTATCAGGCCCTTGACTGCGTCGCAGAGGAAGGTGGGCACGCCCACGGTATTCAGGATGTTGTTCATTACGCCGATGATGAGCATGCCCAGGAAGGCGCCTACCAGGCTGCCCCGGCCGCCGGACATGGAGGTGCCGCCCACTATGACGGCTGCAATGGCATCCATTTCATAGCCATTGCCGGCGTTGGCAAAGTCCATGGAGCCGATACGGGCAATGTATATCACCGCCGCTATGGCGCACATCACGCCGCCCAGGGCGTAGATGCGCCGCTTCACGTTATTCACATTGATACCGGAGAGCTTTGCCGCCCGCTCGTTGGAGCCGATGGCTATGGTCTGGCGGCCGAAGGCGGTGCGGGTGAAGATGATGTGCATTATCACCACGATGACCACCCAGTAGAGTATGGGCAGCACCACCTGGCCCCCCACCTTGGCGGAGGCGATGAGCTTGAAGTCCGCGGGTATCTCAGGATTGAACTGCTTGGTGAGCTGCTGGGTCACGGAGCGGAAGACCTTCATGGTGCCCAGGGTGGCGATGAAGGGGGGCAGCTTGCCGTAGGATATGAGTGCGCCGTTTATCTCGCCGAAGAAGTAGCCCACGATGAGGATGAGTATGACGGCTATCACATAGGCCACAGGGCCGGTGAGGCCGATGGAGGCCAGAAGGCCCGTGGGGGCTATCAGATACATGAGTATTGCGCCCAGAGCGCAGAGCATGGAGCCCACGGACAGATCGATGCCGCCGCTGATTATTATAAAGCACATGCCCAGAGCTATCACGCCCTGATAGGCGTTGTTGCGCAGGATGTTCAGCCAGGCCATGCCCATCTTGCCGAACATGCCGCCGAAGGAGCCGGCGTTTACCCACATCACCACGCACTGGATCAGTACCATCACCACCAGGGCAAATATGGTGGAGAACAGGGCGTTATGGGACCATTTATCCTTGAACCAGCCCAGGGCCCCCCGATTGTTTTCAAGCCTTGTCTTTTCCATTTTCACACACACTCTCTTTCCTTCTGTTTGCCGCCTGTGGCCAGGTACATGATATAATGCTCATTCATGTCCTCGCCGCTGACTTCTCCCACCTGGCGGCCGTGGAACAGCACCAGGCTCCTGTCGCACACCCGCATTATCTCCTGAGCTTCCGAGGACAGCACCACGATGGCCACGCCCTCAGAGGCCAGACGGCGGATGATGGTATAGATCTCTTCCTTTGCTCCCACGTCCACGCCCTGGGTGGGGTTATCCAGCACCAGGACCTTTGGCTGGGATATGAGCCACTTGGCCAGCACCACCTTCTGCTGGTTGCCGCCGGAGAGGCTGGTTATCCTGTCGCCCTTGTCCCCCATCTTTATGTGCAGGCTCTCCACCTGCTCCATGAACAGCTCCTCCTGCCTGGCAAAGTCTATAAAGCCCTTCCGGCAGAGCTTGGGCAGGTATACTATGGAGCCGTTATCCAGGATGGACATATCCTTCAATATTGCGTTTTCCTTGCGGTTCCTGGGCAGATAGGCCAGCCCCGCTTCCAGGGCCTGGTGGGTATTGTGCATATGTATTTCCTTGCCGTCCAGATATATCTTGCCGGTGTAGCGGCCGCCGTTCATGGCGCCGAACACCGTCTGGAACAGCTCGCTGCGCCCGTCCCCCAGAAGGCCGGTGACTCCCAGCACCTCCCCCTGGCGAACCGCCAGAGAGATGTCGTGGAAATGGTGCCCGTCCCCCAGGCTCTCCAGGCGCAGCATCTCTTCCCCGTACTGGCAGCGTTCGCTGTTTGTATCGCTCTGGATCTCGTGGCCCACCATGTAGGCGGCCAGCTGCTTCTGGTTGGTCTCCGAGACCTTGCCGGAGGCCACCATGTTGCCGTCCCTCAGCACCGTATACCTGTCGCAGATCTCCATGACCTCGCCCAGCTTGTGGGAGATGAATATAATTCCCACACCCTGCTCCTTCAGGGAGCGCATCATCGCAAAGACCCGCTGTATCTCAGGTTCCGTAAGGG
>DVHY01000142.1 GCA_018711755.1 Candidatus Limivicinus faecipullorum
TGTCCATGAAGCGGTCAAAAGTGAGGACGGAAGCCGGGAACAGGAAGTGGAAATCTTCTACCGCTTTATCGGCAAAATCGAATGACACATCTTGAGATACCCAACAATATCTTTAACTAAGGGAAACGGGCCAAAGCAGCCCGGATTTGGACAAAATAGTCCAGCTAAGCGAGTATTTTGAGGTCAGCACCGACCATCTGCTGAAAGGTGCGGAGCTTCCCGCAGGGGACAATGAGGGGCTGAACACGGCCTTTATCTTCAACGCGGTGGCCACCGCTTTCGACCTGCTTTCTATTGTGCTGTCCGCTTTTATCTGGTACGAGACCCAGGAAGCCGGAGCTCTTATTGCAGGCTTCATATTTATAGTTTTCGGTCTGATGCTCCATTTCATTGGCAGCCAGTGGGCCAAAGGCAGGTCCGGACTCACCCTCAAGCTCCGCTTCTGGAAGATAAACATCTGGCCGGTGCTCTTCCTGCCCCTGTCCCTGGTCTACAATATACTGGCTCTGAACTGGCCCGCCCCCTACCCGCTGTTAGCAATGAACCGGCTCCTTCCCTATGCCCTCTTCTGGCTGCTGTACCTGGGCTTGGGAACTGCGGTGACTCTCAAATGCGTGCGGAAGGAGCGGGGATTGAGCAAGGGGAGCTGAGGCCCGCGCAAAAAGACGCCGTGTCTGTGATTTGACACGGCGTCTTTTTGCGGTTCAGGGCTCCTTATTTTTATATCCTGGCCGCTCCGCTGTCTTTGGCGGCTTTATATACGGCAGCAGCTACTGCTTCCCGCACTCTGGGGTCGAAGGCCAGGGGCAGGATATAATCGGCGGAGAGCTCCTCGTCGCTGACCAGGGAGGCTATGGCCTGGGCGGCAGCCAGCTTCATTTCCTCGTTTATATCCCTTGCCCGGGCGTCCAGAGCGCCCCGGAATATTCCGGGGAAGGCCAGGACATTGTTCACCTGGTTGGGATAGTCGCTGCGGCCGGTAGACACCACCGCAGCCCCGGCGGCTTTGGCCTCATCGGGGAGTATCTCCGGAACAGGATTTGCGCAGGCAAAGATTATTGAATCTTTATTCATGCTCCTCACCATCTCCTGGCTGAGAAGCCCGGGGGCGGACACCCCGATAAACACATCGGCGCCCTTTATCACCTCTGCCAAACTCCCCTGTTCCCTGCCGGGGTTGGTCATTGCGGCTATCTCCGCCTTTGCGCTGTTCAGTCCCGGGCGGCCGGAATAGATGGCGCCGCTCCTGTCGCACATTATGATGTTCCTGAGCCCCGCGCACGCCAGCAGTTTCACCACGGCGGTGCCCGCAGCCCCTGCTCCCGAGGTCACTACCTTTATCTCCTCAAGTTTTCTGCCTGTAAGGCGCAGGGCGTTTTTCAGCGCCGCCATGACTATGACGGCAGTGCCGTGCTGGTCGTCATGGAAAATGGGGATGTCGCAGCGCGCTTTCAGCTTCTCCTCGATCTCGAAGCAGCGGGGGGCGGAGATGTCCTCCAGATTGACCCCGCCGAAGGAGCCCGCCAGCAATGCAACGGTATTTACAATATCATCTACATTTTTGCTGCGGATGCAGAGGGGTATGGCGTCCACTCCGCCGAATTCCTTAAAGAGTACGCACTTGCCCTCCATCACCGGCATGCCCGCCTCGGGGCCTATATCTCCCAGGCCCAGCACAGCGGTTCCGTCGGTGACCACAGCCACAGTGTTCCAGCGGCGGGTCAGCTCATAGCTCTTGTCAATATCTTTCTGTATCTCCAGACAGGGCTGGGCCACGCCGGGGGTATAGGCCAGGCTCAGAGCCTCCCGGCTGTCCACCTTTACCCGGGACACCACTTCTATTTTGCCTCTCAGCTGCCGGTGCAGCTCCAGGGATTTCTGGGCATAATCCATATCATTTACCGCCTTTCAAGCTCTCAAGATAGGCCGCCGGGCCGCTCTCGTATATATTTCCGCCCCGGCTGTCTATAGCCACGGTGAGGGGCATGTCCTCCACTTCCAGCAGGCGCACCGCCTCGCAGCCCAGGTCCTCCCAGCAAACGACACGGGCGGACTTAACGCAGGCGCTCATTACGGCTCCCGCTCCCCCCATGGCCGCCAGATAGACCGCGCCGTTTCTGACCATGGCCTCTATGACCTCTCTGCTGCGCATGCCCTTGCCTATCATTATTTTCTGTCCCAGGTCCAGAAGTCTGGGAGAATAGGCGTCCATGCGCCCGGAGGTGGTGGGCCCGGCGGAGCCTATCACCCGGCCGGGCGGTTCAGGGGTGGGGCCCACATAATATATGACACTGTCTCTTATTTCAAAAGGCAGCGGCTCCCCTCTGTCCAGGCACTCCGTCATCCTCTTGTGTGCGGCGTCCCGGGCAGTATATATCTCTCCGCTGAGATACACCATATCTCCGGCTCTCAGCTTTGCCAGCTCCTCCCGGCTCACCGGGGTTTTAAGTCTGTATTCCATAAGAGCCTAATCTTTCCTTTCTAAAAGGTAATATGTCCCGTATTGGCTCAGCTCGTACTGGTCCAGATCAAAGCAGCCCAGCTCGCTCTCCGCCGCCACATAAGCGGCGTCCTCCTCCGGGTCTATTTCCAGATCCTCCATATTGGAATAGATAAAGCGTTCATCATAGGGCAGCTCCCCTTCCGGGCAGGTTTTTCCCTGATAGTACTCCGCATCTATCTGCAGATAGAAGAGAGTCAATATCTCGCTGACATGAGGGGTGTTTTCCCCCTGGCTTTTACAGGTTATATAGACCTTATCTGCATCGCTGTATTTCAATGCGGACACGGCAGAACCGAAGTCTTTGAAAAAAGAGTATTCAATATTTCTGGCATAGCCTCCGAAATACGTGGTGGAAAACAGGGCAAAAGCCAGAAGATATGCCCCGGCAATGCCCAGTTTTATTGGGAAAGCCGGCAGTCTGCACAGCACCGCATATATGCCAAGAGCGGTAAAAATTATCTGGGGATAGAAAATA
>DVHY01000143.1 GCA_018711755.1 Candidatus Limivicinus faecipullorum
TGGTGCACCAGTTGTCGTGCCAACGGCACAGCTGGGTAGCTACGTCTGGACGAGATAAACGCTGAAGGCATCTAAGCGTGAAACTCCCCCTAAGATAAGATCTCCCATCCGAAAGGAGTAAGGGTCGAAGAAGACTACTTCGTTGATAGGCCAGCGGTGTACGCACAGCAATGTGTTCAGCCTACTGGTACTAATAACCCGAGGGCTTGACCTACATCATGCAGGTTCATAGCCTTGCTTTCCTCTGTTTAGTTTTCAGGGTACAGAAAACCTTGAATAGTTGGTGTTTTTAACGGTGAGGGTCCACCTGTTCCCATTCCGAACACAGAAGTTAAGCTCACCAGTGCCGAAGATACTTGTCTGTAGACGGACCGGAAAAATAGGTCAATGCCAACACAGGAGAGACGCAATAGCGTCTCTCTTTTTTTGTTTTTTTTCGGGGAATCGTTCACAGATTGTACTTGATTTAAACTGAAAAAATGGGTATCTTAAGGGAGCGGAACCCCAATTATACGAAAGGAGCTTTAGATATGGCCAACAAGTATGCAGGCACCAAAACCGAGAAAAATCTATGGGAGGCTTTTGCCGGAGAGTCCCAGGCGAGAAATAAATACACCTACTTTGCGTCCACTGCCAAGAAGGGCGGCTTTGAGCAGATAGCCGAGCTGTTCCAGAAGACCGCCGACAACGAGAAGGAGCATGCCAAGCTCTGGTTCAAGGAGCTGGGCGAGCTGGGCGACACCGCCCAGAACCTGCTCCACGCCGCCGAGGGCGAGAACTATGAGTGGACCGACATGTATGACCGCATGGCCAGGGAGGCCGACGAGGAGGGCTTCCACGAGCTGGCCGCCAAGTTCAGAGGCGTGGCCGCCATCGAGAAGACCCACGAGGAACGCTACCGGGCCCTGCTGCACAATGTGGAGACCGCCCAGGTCTTTGAGCGCAGCGAGGTGAAGGTCTGGGAGTGCCGCAACTGCGGACACATCGTGGTGGGCACCAAGGCCCCGGAGGTCTGCCCCGTATGCGCCCATCCCCAGAGCTACTTTGAGCTGCGCAAAGAGAACTACTGATAAGCCGCATTTATTAAGAATCATTAAAAAGCTCCGTTTTTACGGAGCTTTTTTTGATTTCCGGGAACCTTATAAAAATAGCGGCGTCTCAATAGGCGAGGTGATTTTTTATGAAGAAACTGGTAGTTACTTTTATCTGCCTGGTGATTTTTGTAGGCGCCCTGGGTGTTTTCCTCACGGAGAGAAATTTTGAACCGGCGGCGGTGCCCGGCGGCTCCGGCCACATTGCGGCGGTGGAGCGGGCCCCGGCGGAGACGGTGCTGGGACTGTACCAGGAATGAGGCCCCTGCATGGCCGGCTGAGCCGGCGGAATGGAGGGGCATGGCGTCCGGCCCGGAGGGAGCCGGAAGGAGAGACGAATATGGAAGCATTGTAAGACCCCGGACAGGTGAGGAACCGTGTCCGGGGTCAGATTTTTTCTGTTTACTTGTGCTTTGAGGCGTAGCGGAACATCCAGATGACTATGAGGACCAGGGCGGCTATCAGCGCCAGGGCGATGAGGGTGTTGAGCAGCCCGGATATCACGCTGACGGCCCCGGCCACCAGCTTTATGGCCAGGGCGGCGAGGCCGCAGACCAGGCCCAATACCACCAGGACGGCCAGTATTTTGGACAATTTCATATATATCTCTCCATTTAACAGGATGGCGGGACCTGGCGCAGTTTGGGTCCCAGGCGTTCCAGCACGGCGGTGAAGTAATCCGGCAGGGGCGTCTCCAGGCGGACGGGCTCACCGCTGCGGGGATGGATGAAGCGGAGGGCCCGGGCGTGGAGGCATTGGCCCTCCAGGCCCTTGTCGGGGGAGGGGGCCCCGTAGGTGTAGTCCCCCAGGAGGGGGTGGCCGATGGAGGCCATGTGTACCCGTATCTGATGGGTGCGCCCGGTCTCCAGGCGGCAGAGGATATGGGAGTAGCCCCTGTAGGCGGCCAGGAGCTGCCAGTGGGTGACGGCGGGTTTGGAGTTCTTCTCCGTCACCGCCATGCGCTTGCGGTCCACCGGGTGGCGGCCTATGGGCCGGTCCACGGTGCCGCTGTCCTCCTTGAAGCCCCCTCTGACTACCGCCTCATACTCCCGGCAGAGGCTGTGATCGGAGAGCTGGGCGGACAGGGCCTGGTGGGCAAAGTCGTTCTTGGCGGCGATTATCAGGCCGGAGGTGTCCTTGTCGATACGGTGGACGATGCCGGGGCGGCGCAGGCCGCCTATGCCGGATAGACTGTCTCCGCAGTGGAAAAGCAGGGCGTTGACCAGGGTACCGTCGGGATGACCTGGGGCCGGGTGTACCACCAGGCCCCGCTGCTTGTTGACCACTATCAGGTCCTCGTCCTCGTATACCACGTCCAGGGGGATGTCCTGAGGCTCCAGGGGCAGCTCCTCCGGGGAGGGGAGAAGTATGTCATAGCTCTCCCCGGCGGTGCAGCGGTAGTTCTTTTTCAGGGCTTTGCCCTTTAAGCTCACCGCCCCCTGGTCCAGGAGCTTTTGCAGCTGGCTGCGGCTGAAGTCCTCCAGATTGCGGGAGAGGAGAGCGTCGATGCGCTCGCCGCTCTCCTCTGCCTGAATACTTATTAATTGCTGTTCCATAGACGGACTCACTTGAACTCGTTGAGGATGTCGTCCAGATTGAATTCGCTGTCCGCCGGGCTCTCAGGCTTGGCCTGGGGGGCAGGACGCTGGGCTGGAGCCTGGGCCGGGGCAGACTGGGGGGCCGCCGCAGGCTGGACATAGGGGGCCTGCTGGGATGCGGGACGCTGGGCCGGGGCCTGCTGCTGGGCGCTGCGCTGCACCGGGGGCCGGTAGCCGCCCTGCTGACCGGGGGCCGCAGACCGGGGCTGCTGTACGGGGCTCTGCTGAGCGCCCATAGCTCTGGCGGCGTAGCTGCCGCTGCGCTGGGCGTCCACTCTGGCGTTGGCCTTCTCCCACTCCGCAAAGGGGTCGGCATTGCGGGCCGGGGAAGCGCCGGCTCTGGGGGCCGCACTCTGGGCTCTGTCCCCGGGCCGGGCCGCCGCCGTGCTCCTG
>DVHY01000144.1 GCA_018711755.1 Candidatus Limivicinus faecipullorum
CCAGCTCAAAACTGGAGAGGCGCCGCTGGCGCGACGCCTCTCCGCTTAAAACTTCATGCTTTCCTACATCGGTGCCTTTTTGTGCTGTCCGCACAATCTGGGGCGGTTCACTGTCCTCCGGGCAGGGGATGCTTTTTTCTATATTTATCGCTCGAGCGGTCGTCCTCACTTTTCCCCTGGAAGGTGCAGAACTCAGATGATGCCCATTGCCTTTGCTTCAGTTTCGCTTCTGTTGTTCAGCTCCAGCAGCACTCCCTCGTCCCTGTACCGGCTCAGCTGCTCATTTATATAGCTGCACAGATCCTCATTGCCTTTCATGAGGATAAAGCCCACGCCCTTGATCTCCGGGTCGACGATGTCATACTCGCACTGGCAGATCTGCCGGTCGACGATGGCCTCCACAAGGATGTCGGCAAAGGCCCGGTCAAAGGTGGTGAACACGGCGGCGTCCACCTCGCCGGACAGCAACGCCTCCAGCACGGCGTCATTATCCACATATCCCAGTATCTCCGCTTCGGGATACTGCAAGCCCGCATTTCTTTCCTGAACCGTCGCCTTTACCGCGGCAATGCGTGCTGTGGACAGCTCTTCCTCGCTGCCTATCAGCGGCTTGGTGGGGTCCTGGGGGTCGGCACGGAGGAAGACCTCGTCCCCTTCAATGTCGGTAACCAGTATGTTGTCGGTCATGGTGAAGCGCTCAAGGCGCTCGTCGGTTATGCTCCATACGTTGGCGGAGATATCCGCCTCACCTTTTTCGGCGGCCACCAGCTGCTCCTCCGTCACGTCGTAGAACACAAACTCCAGCTCCACCCCCATGTCATCGGCAAGCTGCCGGCAGATGAAGGGCACATAGCCGGAGGGCTCCCCGGCCCGGTCGGCGTATTCCTCCAGCCCTTCCGGCACCAGGTAGCTCATCTTGCTGTTGCTGGACTGGAGCGCCACACGCAGCGTCCCCCGCTCTTGTATCTTTTCCAGAGAATGATACTCCGGCGCCGTCTCAGGGATTGGTGTAGGTTCCGGGGTAGCTGTGGGGCTGCTCTGGGCCGTTTCCACAGGCGCAGCCTCCTCCACGGCGGTCTCTTTACCGCAGGCCACAAGGCATAAAAATACCGAGGCAGTCAACAGAATCGCCATTACTTTTCTGAACATGTGCATTTCCTCCATTTTCATCTTCAGCGTATCTATGGGCCATGGAGCATACGCTGCCTTTGTGATTATAATGATACATACAAATCGGTTTTTTTGCAGTTCACATGTGCGCCATTCTCCTGAAAACGGGGGTTCGTATATGCGACATTTTGCAGAGAGGGCAAAAAACACGCCGCTTTCCTTGGAGAAAGCGGCGTGTTTTTAAGCCTGCCCGGGCGGCTCTCAGTCTGCTGTAAAACTTATATAGCTCTGAAACAGTCCCAGCCGAGTCTTTGTTTCGGTCTTTTCATAGATGGAGGAGACATATCGCTGGACCATGCGCCGGGAAATATACATGCTGTCTGCTATGCCCTGCAGGTCCTCCTCAGTGGTCAAGAGCCGCTCCAGCACTTCCGTCTCCCGGGGGGTCAGGGCGCGGCTCTGGGCATACAGCGCCAGCTTTTCCCGGGGCGAGCTCTCCTTCCGCCCGGAATCCTCTCCGCCCCGCTCCCAGGCGGCCACCGCATGGCCGATGTGCGGCAGCAGCGCCAGCAGCACGCCGATGGAGGCCAGGCAGCTCCCCGCAGCCAGCACGGTACTGCCTGCGGCGTCGTAGACTTTCAGGGCAGGCAGCACCGTCGCCGCCACAGTAAAGCTGCGCACAATGCGGCCCATACCGGCCCACAGCTCTGGGCATCCGCTTTTGGGCGCATAGTCCAGGAACATCACGGTTAAAAAGACGGCGTAAAAGCCGCTGTACAGATACATCAGCGCAGTGCCCGCAAAATAGCCTACCTCCTCCGAGAGGAAGAACATGCACACCGAGGAGAGCAGCACGGCGCATACAGTGGCAAGGGGGAGATAGCTCCTCTCCTTTATATCCGCTACAAAGCCCGCCAGGATGAGTCCCAGCCCGTAAAGCAGCCGGACTCCGCCGTATATGTCATAGGCCTTTTCGGCGTTGAAAGAGGTCAGCACGCTGTCTATCATTCCAGCGGCAAGGCTCATCAGCGCAACGGCAGCGACAAGGGCGGCGGCGGATTCCCGGCCTCCCCGTCCCCGGGATGGCGCGGGAAGCGGCTTTTCTCCAGCGCCCCCCTTCATCGCCCGGACCATGAAGCACAGCGCAAAGGCCAGGCTCAGGAAGACACTGCCCAGGAAGACCTCCCGGCAGGGTGTGAGATTCTGCACTATGAACTGCAAGAATATCGACGCCCCCATGCCGGAGCCTATCATCCGCCCGGTATACCGGCTCCCGGCAAAACACACTGCCGCAGTATGATACATCCAGCCGCCGATATGGCCGGTGAGAAGCAGGGCCGCAGCGGAGCTCAGCAGGAAAGCTGCCGGACGGGCCGCGGCGGTCAGGACTGCGGCGGCTGCAAGGCACAGGCCGCCGGCAATGAGCAGGGCGGCCTTTCTTGAGTTCTCCCCTTTGCAGGCTCTGCACAGCAGAGGGAAAGAGAGGAAACCCGCCCCCGTACACACAAGGCCAAGGGCGTACAGGGTATTTACGGCGCCGCTCCCGAAAATCACGGCGCAGCCCTCGTTGACAAAGGCTTCGATCAGCATGAAGGCATAAAAGCACAGCGCAAAACAGCCTGAGCACAAAAGCTGGGGGACCAGGTCCCTGCGTCCCTTTCTCATTGCCCGGCCTCCTTTGTGACTTCCACCACATCGCCGATATCACAGTGAAGCGCCCGGCATATCCGCTCCAATATTTCAAGGCTGACGTATTCGTCATGGCTGAGCTTTGCAATGGTGGAAGCTGAAACACCTGCCACAGAGGTCAGGGCGGATTTCTTCATCTTCCTGTCAATCAGCAGTTTCCACAGCTTATTATATTGCACAGCCATAATATTCACCTTCACATCGTGACTTCGTTTTTTTTAGTAAAACACAGATCCCATGTAAATTCAATAAATATTGGGACAATTCGCAATTTTTTCGCCATAAGCGGGGCCGTGGTCCGCCGCCCCCATAGAGCGTGGGCCCAAAGCCCTGAGCGGCAGGGCTAAGGGCCTGAGGCGAGAAGATAGAAAGCCTCCCGGATATTGGCGCCAATGCTGGTCCCCGAGCGGATGAGTTGATTGGTCAAGACCCTTTACCGCTTGGATCGCTTGATTTCTTTGCACACTTTGATAATTTCTAAGGCGAAAGATTTAGACTTAGATAGAAGAGGACTGTTCATGTTTGCATCCCGTTCCTCACTGATTCCTGATTCCCTATTCCTTCTTACTTTCCAAAAATACCGAAAACATGGCGAGGGAGAGAAGAGGGAAGAAGTAATAAGTAAAAATCCCGAACGCTGTCGCATTCGGGATTTTTGGTGCCGGTGGCCGGACTCGAACCGGCACGGATTGCTCCGCCGCATTTTGAGTGCGGTGCGTCTGCCAATTCCGCCACACCGGCAT
>DVHY01000145.1 GCA_018711755.1 Candidatus Limivicinus faecipullorum
GGACATCCTCGTGAATATCCGTTCACGTGTTGTAAAAAGTGTAGCATACAGAGAGGGAGCTGTCAACGCATTATTGTGAAAAAGGGAGAATGGGAATGTAAATTTTTTTATTTTTCCGAAAATACACCCGGAGCCGCCCTTGTTTTTAGGGGGTATATCGTATATCCTGTATTTAAAATGAAAAAACCCTCCCGGCGGGGAGCCGGGAAGGGGAGGGAAAGGCGGGGGAAAAGCTCTGTGAAGCTGGAGCGGGATTTCTATATGAGAGACGGGCTCACGGTGGCCCGGGAGCTTATCGGCAAAAAGCTGGTGCACCGTAGTCCGGAGGGCCTTGCCGCCGGGATAATCGTGGAGACGGAGGCCTATATCGGCCCGGAGGACGCAGGCTCCCACGCCTACAAGGCCCGGCGCACCAAGCGCACCGCCATACAGTACGGCCCCGGGGGCTACGCCTATGTGTACCGGATATACGGCCTGCACAGCTGCATGAACGTGGTGGCCGCCCCGGAGGAGCGTCCGGAGGCCATACTGATACGGGCTCTGGAGCCGGTGAAAGGACTGGAGCTGATGATACAGCGCCGGGGAACGGAGGAGGTTGCAAAGCTTTGCCGTGGGCCGGGTAATCTGTGCCAAGCTCTGGGCATAGGCATGGAGCACTACGGCATGGACCTTTGCGGCGAGGAGCTGTATATCGAGAGCGTGGAAGGGCCGGAGGCCGGGGTCTGCACCGACAAACGGATAAACATCGATTACGCCGGGGAGGCGGCGGACTATCCCTGGCGCTTCCTGCTGAGGGGCAGCCGCTATATATCTGCCCCGCCCAAAGGCTGGGAAATTTTCAGATAGGACAGGCTTGGGCCGAAGATAATATATGAGAACGGAAGGGGGACTTTTACCGTGAAGAAAACCTGGTGGAGAGTTCCGGTCTACTGCCTGGCGGCCAGCTGGATTTGCTTTCAGCTGGAGGTGCGGCTGCTGCTGCACCTTGCCATAGTTACCCTGCCTGACGGCAGCATCAGCTCAGACAACACCCGCTCCCTGATAGTATTCGGAACGCTGTTCCTGGCCGTCCTGCTTATAGGCGGACTGGTGTTCTTCAAGAAAATCGGCAGGCGGGAGCTGTTGGTGTCAGCCCTCATTATGGTGCTGATGAATATCAGTCTCAGCCTTATCGCCTATATGGTACAAGGGATGTTTGCCCTTTACTGGGCGGAGTTCAGCGAGTGGAGCATCTTTATCCCTCAGCTTTTTTACCGGCTGGGCGCGGATATCACAAACCCCTTGCCGGAGTTTTTGCGCTGTCTTGCGCCGCTGCTCTTCGTGCTCTTCGGCAAAAAGGCCGAGGGAGGACAAGAATAATGAAAAAGCCGGCCCTCGGGCCGGCTTTTCATGCTTTATAATATATTATCATGCTCAGCTCTGCCGTGTCCTCCCCGGCGTTTTTATAGCTGTGGGGCTGGTCGGCGGCAAAGCGCAGGGAGTCCCCCTTGGAGAGCAGGAAGCTCTCATCCCCGGCGCATATCTCCACGCTGCCGGAAAAGACGGTGATATATTCCTCCGCACCCTTCAGATGCGCCTGGGCATTGAGGGAGCCTCCGGCCTTTATAACTATGTGGTAGGTCTCAAAAAGGCGGCTCTCGTCAAAGGGGAAGAGGGGATAGTTCAGATAGCGCCCGCCGTCCTCCACCAGGGGGGCGCCCTCCGAGGCGCGCAGGAGATAGGGGCTCTCGTTCCTATTTTCCACCAGAGAGGTGAAAGACACCTTGTAGCCCTTTGCCATCTTCCACAGCACGGAGATGGTGGGGTTCACCTCTCCCTTTTCTATCTGGGAGAGCATGCTGCGGGACACCCCGGTGAGGGCGGCGGCCCTGTCCAGGGTCAGGCCCTTGCGCTCCCGTATCTCTCTGGCATTGACGGCCACGGTGCCGGTGACATCCATCTTTATTACCTCCCGGGTGTTGACAATATATTAGACTAATAGTATTATATACGGGAAAATAATATACTGTACTATTGTTACATTATGCTAACATGAGCGGGAGGCTTTGTCAATCATGTTCAACTGGTTTTCCTTCTTCACCTATGCCGTGATAACGGCGGCCACTCCGGGACCCAACAACATTATGTCCATGACCAACGGAGCCCGCAAAGGTTTCAAAGCCGCCCTGCCCTTCAACCTGGGGATATGGACCGGCTTTTCCGTAGTTATGCTTTTGTGCACGGCCCTGTGCCAGCTGCTGGGGACGCTGATACCAAAGATAAGGCTGCCCATGCTGCTGCTGGGGGCGGCCTATATGCTGTACCTGGCCTGGGAGACTTTCCGCAGCAGCGGGGACATCCGGGAGAGCCGGGCCGGGGAGGGCTTTGTCTCCGGGCTGCTTTTGCAGTTTGTCAACGCCAAGATCTACATATACGGAATAATGTCCATGGAGGCCTATATTCTGCCGGTGTATCAGGGCCGGGCCCTGCCTCTGGCGGGCTTTGCCCTGCTGCTGGCCTTTATAGGCTTCCTGTTCACCCTGTGCTGGTCGGCCTTCGGCTCGGTGTTCAAGCTGCTGTTCTCCCGCCATGCCAAGCTGGTGAACACCCTCATGGCGCTGCTGCTGGCTTACTGTGCAGTGTCACTGTTCATGTGAGAGGCAGAGGGAGACTATGAGGCCGGATGCCCTTGCGGCAGCACGCAGACCGTGATATAATAAATAAAAGGGGCATGTATGCCAGGCCAAAAAGGGAGACTGCAAATGAAGAAACTTACTGCGCTGTTACTTGTCATTATCCTTGCCCTAGGCATCTCCGCCTGTGCCGGAGATGTGCCGCAAGCACAGGAGCCTGAGATGTACATTGAACCGGCTCAGCTGAATGAGGACGAGGAGAAAATGGCCCAGCTGCTGGGGGGAATGGACGGGCAGCATATCTTTGACTTCTCCGTGGACGACAGCGTGCGGAGCCTGAGTATAAAACTGTGGAAGCTGGAGGACGGGGAGTGGACGGACTGGCAGGCGGACAGGCAGATGCTGACAGAGGGCAGCGGCCGCATAGCCCTGGGCTTTGAGGACATCACGGAGGGCTGCCGCATAGCCGTGCAGACCGGGTCCGACTTCAGCGCCAGCTCCGGCAGCCGTGAGGCGGATGAGGCGCTGGAGGGCATGGGCCGCACCACCGCCTATCTGTCCCAGCGCAGAGAAATAGAATACGATAAAGAGATCGCCCTGGCTATACAGACCTTTACCGATAAAAATGAAGTCATATCCTACGACCCGGAATATTTTGAGCATCCCGAGGAATACGAAAAGCTGGGTTATGAAGGCGTGTTTGCCATAACTGCCTGCTTTAGTCAGGAGCCGCTGTCCTGAGACCGGAAAAGGAGGCACTATGGATATGAGGATAAAAAAGACCGCTGCGGCCCTGATTTCGGCTGCCTTGCTCTTGACCGGATGCTCTGGGGCCGGAACCCGGGCAGAGCCGGATGGAGCTGCTGATCCCGCTGTACCTGAGGAGAGCGCTGAAGTTCAGTGGACGGAAGACAGGCTGAACTCCACCTTTCTGAGCAAAAACGAGGCCGAAAAAATCCTGGCCAGTGTGCCTGCATCGGACGGGGCATATGGGCTGGTGGGAGTGGTGATGTATACCGAGGATGAGAGCGGGTATATCCGCCTGGCATTCATGGATGCAGAGGGTTACTGTCAGCACTGCGGCCTGGAGGCTGTGGCCTTTGAGCCCTCGGAACTTGAATACTTGGGAGAGGGAAAGGTGAGCTTCAGCTCTCTGGACAAAAGCGGAGAGGCGCTGAACTGCACTGTCGGTTTCTCTCGGGAGGGCAGCGACGTGTTCTTTAAAACAGAGACTGGGCGCCTGGAGGAATAAGAATAAAAACACCTGTGAGGACCTTCCTCACAGGCCAGCTTGTCGAAGAAAGTCAAGCCTTCTTCGACAAAAGGGATTGCACTTCGCTCCATGCCTCGGTTGTACGCCGGAGGCGTACAATTCGACACTTCGCTCCGTGAGATGTGTTTTCTGCGACGTACACGCCGCCGCAGAAAACGATTGAATTTATTTTTTCGCTGCGGCGAAAAAACTCTGCGAGGCTTTTTTGACAGTCTGACCTGTGAGGACCTTCCTCACAGGCGTTTTTATTTGTATTACTTACATATACCGGGAGATTATCTCCGCTGCGGTGCTGCCTTCGGAGACGCACACGGCCAGATACTCCCCGCTCTGCTTTATAACGGCATTGTCCAGCCGGGCCACTTCCTCAGGGATGTAGTTTGCGAAGCTGTCTTTCTGGGAGGCGATGCGCTGTTCAGCCTTGGCAAGACCGTCTTTAGCGGCCTGCTCGTCGGCAAATTTGAAAACTGCCACTTCCTCTGCGGTGGCTCCGCTGCCCATGTAGACATAAGCTTCTTCCGCATTGTCTATACCGTAGAGCTTGGAGACCATTTCAGGGCTTATCTGGTTCAGCTCATCCACAAAGTCAACCTTTTCCATCAGCTCATTTGCCAGCGCCTGGGCGTCTATGGAGCTGACGCTTTTACCGCCGCAGGCGGCCAGGGCCGCCGTCATTGCCAGGACCAGAATAAGGGCCGCGATTCTCTTCAATGCGTTCATAGTAGACCTCCGTCTTGCTTTTTTATCTTTTTCAGCCGCTCACCGTATGGGTCATGAGGTAATCCAGCCATTTCTGGCAATAGGAATTTTTCATGTGGATCCCGTCCACTTCCGCATCCTCCGGCAAACTGCCGTCGGAGGCGGCTACGGCTTTGGCGGTGTCTATGAAGTATACCTGTTTTTCCTCAGCCAGCTGCTGCAGCAGCTCATTGTACTCGTCTATCTTGCTGTTTTTTATGTAGTCGTGGGTGGAAGATACGCTGTTGGATACGGGCAGTATCTCCTGTATGTAGATGACCGCGTCGGGGTTTGCCTCTCTCACGGCGTCGATTATCTTGCCGTAGCCCTCAATGAACTTGCTGCTGTAGACCCAGCCGGTCTCGTTGATGCCCAGCATGATGTAGACCTTGTTGAAGTCGGTGTGGCTCAGGGCGTCCACCACGGTGTAGTACTGCTCGTCTATGCACACTACCAGATCCTTGAAGGCGGTGTCCACGGTTAGACCCTTGTGGGTAAAGGCTTTTGCGTTGTAAAGCCCGGTGGCGGTTATCATGCCCTCGGTGCGGGAGTCGCCGATGAATACTGCGTCGTCAAAATAGCTGCTGTCCACGGCGGGGGACTGGGGCACGGGCCGGGAGTAGTCGTAGACTGAGGGCTGAGCCTGGCTGTCCTGGCCGGCTGAGCCGCTTTCAACCGACGTGCCCGCCCCGCTGTCGGGGACGGCCCCGGAGCCTGAGGTCCGGGAGGGGGTGCTGACAGGCTGGGAACTGCTCAGAGGGCTCATGGGCTCGGCGTCGGCAAAGGCGTCCGGCATGCACAGCTCCAGGGCAGAACTTATGGCGGAGACCATTATCACCGTGCAGAGAATGAGCATGGATACTGCAATGGCAGAGCCCTTTCTGCGTCTGCGCCGGGAGGCTCTCCGGCCGGCGGGACGGCTCAGGTGCCGTCCTGAATTTTCGTTGTTGTAGCGTGTCATGGTCGGTCTCCTTTTATCTGTCTGTCGAGATGTTCTGACTCTTTTCCTGGTTTACCATAATAGACGTTATGAAGCTGAAAAAGTTTCACAGT
>DVHY01000146.1 GCA_018711755.1 Candidatus Limivicinus faecipullorum
TGTCGATATTATATAATATTTTTTCATTGACGTCAACAAATCCTAAGTATTATTAACGAATAATTTCTTTATGCGATATCTACCAGTTCTCAACTTCCTTTGCCAGTGGAATGGACCCTGCCGCCCCCGGTCTGGACACGGTAATGGCCGCCGCCCGGGTAGCAAGCACCATGGCCTCCTTCACGTTTTTGCCTTGTAAAAGGCCCGCCAGGAAATAGCCGGTATATGTATCTCCTGCAGCAGTGGTATCCACCGCCTCTACTTTCAGAGCCGCCGCCCTGTGCTCTTCCTCTCCCCGGCGGTATATGGAGCCCTGTGCTCCCAGGGTCAGTACTATGCCCGCCGCCGGGAATTTGGCTGCCAGCGCACCCAGCATCTCCTCCACTTGAGCGCTGCCGCTGATATACTCCCCTTCCGTCTCATTGAGGATGAAGATATCCACCAGCTCCAGGGGCCAATCCAGCATCTCCGAAGTATAAGGCGAGGGGTTCAGGGCCACGGTCATTCCCTGCTCCTTGCCCCGGCGGATTATCTCCGGCATGCGGTCCACCTCGTTTTGCAGCAGCAGAATATCCCCCGGGCCGTAGTCATCTACGGCGGAGATTGTCTCATCCTCCATCCTTCCGTTGGCTCCGGCGGCAATAATGATGCTGTTTTGCCCGGAGCTCTCCACCTGTATTATGGCATGGCCCGATGGGCAATCCAGCCCCCTGACCTTGGACAGGTCCAGGCCGAAGGGAGCGCAGAATTTTTCCAACCCCGGCCTGTCCCCTGCGGACAGCTGCGCCGCCAGGGCAGTCTCCGCCCCGGCCTTGGCCAGGGCTATGGCCTGGTTCAGGCCCTTGCCGCCCCAGGCCGTGCGGTAAGCCCGGCTGGCCACAGTTTCCCCGGGCCTTACTATCCTCTCCAGCTCATAGCTGTGGTCAATATTTATAGACCCCAGCACCAGTATTCTTTTCATCCTATCAGCTCCTTGTCAGTGATTCCCCGCCCCGGGGCGGGCCGCCCTATCCCAAAGGATAAATAATTAAGTTTTGCCTTCTCTGCCGGTATATGGTAAAATTGATTTGATATAAAGAACGGAGGGGAACGGAAATGAAACAGGCCCACATTATGCTGGAGGAAAATCTGGGTGTCAAATACGCCCTTATGCCCGGGGACCCGGGCCGCATCCGCCGCATCGCGGAACATCTTTCCAATGTACAGCAGCTGGAAAACAACCGGGAATTCCTCAGTATCCGGGGCAGCTACAAAGGCGTGGACATTCTGGCCATCTCCACGGGCATCGGCGGCTGCTCCGCCGGGATAGCCGTGGAGGAACTGAAAAACATCGGTGTAAAAGCCATGATACGCATAGGCTCCTGCGGGGCCCTGCAGAAGGACATCGGCCTGGGTGAGCTGATATTTGCTTCCGCCGCCGTGCGGGATGACGGGGCCTCCAAGGCCTACGTGCCGGACATCTTCCCCGCCTGCGCCGACAGGGAGCTTTTGAACTGCTGCGCTGAGGCCGCCGCCGCTGTGGGTGCAGTCTGGCATGAGGGCATAGTCCACAGCCATGAGAGCTTCTACCACGAGGAAAACGAGGCCCAGAGTGCTTACTGGTCCTCCAAGGGCGTGCTGGGGGCGGATATGGAGACCGCCGCCATCTACACCATCGGCAGGCTCAGGGGGCTGAAAGCCGCTTCGATACTCAACAATGTGGTCCTCTACGGCCAGGACACCGCCGACTCCATAGGCGACTATGCCCAGGGAGCCCAGCTGGCCCAGCGGGGCGAGACTCTGGAGATACTCACCGCCCTGGAAGCCTTTGCGCTATTTGACAGAAAGGAAAATTCAAAATGAAAAATGTACTTGTAGTAGACTGCTGCATACGCCGCCAGGGCAGGACCCGGGAGCTGATGGAATCTTTCATAGCCGCGTTGCCGGAACATTGCCGGGTCACTCGGCTGAGGCTGGAAGAGGAGAATCTCTCCTGTCTGACCGGGGCCTTCTTTGAGGCACGGGAGGCCCTGCTGGCCCAGGGCAGGCTGGACCATCCCCGCTTCCGCTATGCCCACCAGTTCGCCCAGGCGGATGAGATAGTTGTGGCCGCCCCCTTCTGGGACCTGAGCTTCCCCGCCCTGCTGAAGGTATATATCGAGCAGGTCTCCGTGGACGGCATCACCTTCCGCAGCGCCCACGGCGGGCTCCAGGGCCTGTGCAAAGCGCAGCATCTGGTATACCTCACCACCCGGGGCGGCGTATACACCGGCGACCCCATGGAGATGGGCAGCCGCTACATGGACGCCATGCACAGCTTTTTCGGAATAAAGGACTATATCTGCATCGCCGCCGACGCCATGGACACCAGCAGCTATGACGGCAAAGCCCTTCTCCGGCAGGCCAAGGAAGAGGCCGCCGCCCTGGCAGGGACTTTTTAAGGGCAGTTTCCCTACGGTAAAAATAAAGCTCTCATAGATGAGAGCTTTATTTTTTATTACCGGGTCACTTGATCTTGCTCACCGATTTTTTCAGCAGGCCGATGAACTTGTCCCTGTCCAGCTTCAGCACCACGGTGGCGTTCTTTTTGTCAAACTGCTTGTCGCTGTAGAGGTCGGTAACGGTTTTGCCGTTGGTAATGCTGCCTCTGGTCTCCACGTAAACGCCCGCCTCTTCCGCCTCGAAGTATTCCGGATGCACCAGGTACACCACCGGGCAGGAGTCGTGCATGGCCACCCCCGGCAATCCGAACTGGGTCAGGGCTTTCATGGCCTTGCTCAGGCAGGCCTTGGTGAAGCGGCCTCCCGCCGTGCCTCCCGCCTCCAGCTCGTCCAGGTCCTCCGGGGTAAAATATCCCTGCATGGTCACATCCAGGCCGCACATCACCACGTGCATCCCGGATTTGAAGACGGCGGCCGCCGCCTCCGGGTCCGCATAGATATTGAATTCCGCCGCCGGGGTGACGTTTCCCCCGAAGGCTGCGGAACCGCCCATGATGAGTATCTCCGGTAGATACTCCGGCAGGTCCGGGTACTTGCCCAGGGCAATGGCTATATTGGTGAGAGGGCCGGTAGCTATCAGCTTCAGCTCTCCCTTATAGGCCTTTGCCGTCTCATACAGGGCGTCCCAGGCCCGTTCCTCCCTGTACACAGGGTTTTCCGGCAGGGGCAGCTCCACGTCCCCCAGGCCGTTTTTTCCGTGGAAGGTCTCGGCAGTCTCCAGCTTTTTCAGCAGCGGAGCCTCCGCCCCCCGGTAGACCGGGTAGTCGGTGCCCATGAGCCGGTTGAGACGCAGGGTGTTTGGATAGGTCAGCGCCTGGGGTGCGTTGCCGCAGACGCTGGAGAGGCCGATTATCTCCAGCTCCTCCAGGGCGTGGGCGGTCATTATGGCCACGGCGTCGTCGGTGCCGGTGTCACAGTCCATCCAGATGGGAATTTTCTTCATCTGTCCGCCTCCCCATAGAATTTGATGCTCTCCACCAAGTAGTCGGCAAAGGCCTCCCTGTCCACATCCATGACGCAGGACACGTTGGGCTTCTTCCCGGACAGGCCGAGAGTGTCCGCTACGGTGGCTCCCTTGCAGTATTCGCCGCAGGTCTCTATCTCCACATGCATGTCTTTTATGGTAAAGAGTTCCGGGTGCAGCAGCACCGCCACTGCGCAGGGGTCGTGCATAGGCGCCCCCTCATAGCCGATGCTCCTGTGGAAGGTGTAGAAGAACTCCAGCCACTGGGCCACTATGGAGCTCACGGGGTTGCCCAGAGCCTGGATACGCTGGAAGTCCTGAGGCAAGACCAGGGCCTTTTCCGTCACGTCCAGCCCGGACATTATCAGGGGAATGCCGGAAGTGAACACGCATTTGGCCGCCTCCGGGTCCACAAGGATGTTGAACTCCGCCGCCGGCGTCCAGTTGCCGTAGGCTATGCCGCCTCCCATCAGGCTTATCCGTTCTATCTTCCCTTTCAGCTCCGGGTGGGCCAGCAGCAGTGCGGCGGTGTTGCTCAGAGGGCCTGTGGAAACTATGGTCACCGGCTCGCTGCTCTCCTGCAAGACCTTGGCCATCAGCTCAACCGCGCCGAGACTGCTCAGCTCCATTGCAGGCTCCGGCAGCGCCGGGCCGTCCAGACCCGACTCCCCGTGGATATTCGGAGCTATCTCCAAATCGGTGACCAGCGGGCAGGGTCTGCCTGCCGCCACAGGGGCGTCCAGCCCAATAAGGGTGCAGACCCGCCTTGCGTTGTAGCTGGTCTTCTCCAAGGTGGAGTTGCCTCCCACCGTGGTCACCGCCAGTATATCGAAAGCTCCGCTGGCCTGGGCCAGCACCCAGGCTATGGCGTCGTCATGGCCCGGGTCGCCGTCCAGAATAAGGGGTATCCTTTTATTTGAAGACATTTCATTTCTCCCTTCCCTTCGTATTGGGCTGCGCCGCCGCATGCAACGGCGCGGCTTTGCTTCCTCACGCCTGGGAGGAGGCCTTTTTCTCCAGAGCGGCGGAGCTGCGCTTTTTCAGCTCCTTCCGGTTCCTGGACACCGCAAAGATGACAAGGCCGATTATAGTCACCGCATAAGGTATGGGAGAAGCCAGGTTGGAATCCAGGCCTATAGCGGAGAACTTGATGCCCAGGGCCTGAGCGAAGCCGAACACCAGGGAGGAGAGCATGCCGCCCAGACATTCCCCGTTGCCCATGGCCTGAGCCGCCAGAGCGATAAAGCCGCGGCCGGCCACCATATCCAGGGACCAGCCCTGGGCGTAGGCCATGGACATGAAGGCCCCGCCGAAGCCGCTCATCAGCCCTGAAAAGCCGATGGCTATGTACTTGATCTTCAGCACCGAGACGCCCACCGAGGAGGCCGCATTGGGATTTTCACCCACGGCCCGGATGTTCAGGCCCAGGCTGGTCTTGTACAGCATTATGGAAGTGAGCAGGCACAGCAGGAAGGCCAGATATGTCAGCAGATTATGGCCCGACAGCACCTGCCCGATAAAGGGGATCTTGTTGATAAGGGGTATATTGATGTCCGGTATGCACAGGCTCTTGGTGATAAGGCCCGTAGTGGAGGCCATGGCCCTGCCCTCGGTGATATTGGTGATGACCTTACAGAGAAACAGCGTTCCGCCGGAGCCCATCATGTTTATGGCTATGCCCACCAGGACGATGTCCGTCTTCATCTGGAAGGCGAAGAAGCCCATTATCAGGCTCATCAGCACTCCCACCACCAGAGCCGCCAGCAGACCCCAGAACCAACTGCCGGCATAATAGCTCACCAGGGAACCGCTGAGGGCGGAGAACATCATCAGTCCCTCGATGCCTATGTTGCAGAACCCCGCCTTTTCCACCACTATGGCCGCCAGGGTGGCGAAGATGATGGGAGCGGAGATACGCAGGATGGAAAAGAAGAACTCCGGAGTCAGCAGCATGCTCATGAAGTTAGACATTCACGGCACCCCCTTCCTCAAGGCTCTGGGCGTTTTTCCTCTGCAGCTCCTCCTGAGCAGTCTTGACCACCAGTTTCTGGCGGTATCTGGCCATGAACTGCTCGGCGGCGAAGAACAGGAATATGACGCCCTGGATGATATCTATGAGCTGGGCGGGCACGCCGGCATAGGTGGCCATCAAGTCACAGCCCTTGGACAGGTAGGCCATGAAGAAGGCCGCCAGGGGCACATACAGGGGATTGTTCCCCGCCAAAATGGCGATGGTTATGCCCGTCCATCCGTAGCCCGGCAGGGCACTCCAGGAGAAGGTGGGATAGCGGCCCAGCATCTCAATGCCGCCGCCCACGCCAGCCAGGAATCCGCCCAGCACCTGGGAGAGGACCACCACGGCCCCCACCTTCATGCCGGAGTACATGGAGAAGGACTGGTTGATGCCTATCATCCTTATGGAATAGCCCCAGCGGGTGCGGTACATGAACACCGCCACTATAACCACGGCGATGAGGGCTATCACAAAGCCCCAGGTGAGCTTGGCCCCGGTGAAAATACTGTTGTCCACAATGGGGCCGATCTTGGCCGTCTCCATAAAGGGGAAGGACTGTATCTGGCCCTTGGACTTGTCCGCCAGGTGGGTGCTCATCAGATATTTGATTATATACATGATTATGTAGTTGAGCATCAGTGAGTTCACCATTTCGCTGACGCCCATTTTGGCTTTCAGCAGCGCAGGTATGAGCATGACGGCAGCCACGACTATACCGGCAATGAGTACCGCCACCGCCGCATGCACGCCCGCCGCCATGGGCAGGTATACGGCTACCATGCCGGCGGCAAAGGCGCCCAGCATGCATCCGCCCTCGGAGCCCAGGTTGAACTGGTTTGCCGAGAACATCACGCACACGGAAAGCCCGGTGAATATTGTGGGTATCATGGAGGCAAAGACGTCGGCCAGGCGTTTTAGCTCAAAGCTGGTGCCGTTTTTGCCCATACGGAACAGCGGCCCGATAAGCAGCTGCTTGAGAGCTTCCCCGGCGGCCTCCAGCTTTTCCCCGATACCCTCGCCCTCGGCGCTGATGAATATGAGCAGCGTAGCCACCAGCAGGGCAATGAGTATGGCCAGGAAGCCCCGTATAAGGGTAAATCCTATTTCCCGTCTCTTAGTCATGGCATACCCTCCCTATCTCCTCAGGGCTCTGATGCTTGAGCCCCAGCATGTACTCGCCCATTTCATCATCGGTAAGGTCTGCGGTATCCTCAAAGTAGGCGGCTATATGTCCGTTGTGCATGACGATGAGGCTGTCGGACAGCTCCATCACCTCGTTGAGGTCGGCAGATATCAGCAGCACGGCTATGCCCGAGCGGGACAGCTCCAGGAGCTTTTTCCTTATGAATTCAGTGGCGCCCACGTCGATGCCTCTGGTGGGCTGGTCGGCGATGATGAGGGCGGGAGAATTTGAGAACTCTCTGGCCACCACCACCTTCTGGATGTTGCCTCCCGAGAGCATGCCCACCTGCTGTCTTCTGGATTTGCACAGCACCGTGAACTCCTGGATGAGCCGGTCAGATTCGCTGTGGATGGCGTTCATGTTGAAAATGGGTCCCTTGTTCAGCCGCTTAGCGCCGCAGCGGTCGGAAATGAGGTTTTCCTCGATGGTGGCGGAGGAGGCAATGCCGTATATCATACGGTCCTCCGGCACCAGGGACACGCCCATTTCCCTTATCTTTTCCTGGGATACGCCCAGGATGTTCTCCCCGTTTACGGCTGCGCTGCCGCCGTTGGACCGCTGGAAGTTAAAGAGTATATCCACCAGTTCCTTCTGGCCGTTGCCCTCCACTCCGGCTATGCCCAGGATCTCCCCCTTGCGCACGTCGAAGGAGACCTTGTCCAGCATTTTCCTGTTCATGTTGTTGGTAAACTCCAGATCCCTCACCCGGAGCACCGTGTCGCCGGGCTTGGCCTTATCCTTCTGGATCTCCAGGATAACGTCTCTGCCCACCATGAGCCGGGATATCTGCTCCTTGGTCACGTCTTTGGTGTTGTATACGCCCATGCTGCGCCCGCCCCGGAGTATGGTCAGCCGGTCCGTTATCTCCATTATCTCGTTGAGCTTGTGGGAAATGAACACTATGGTGTAGCCCTGGTCTTTCAGGCTCTTCAGTTCCCTGAACAGCTCCACCGTCTCCTGAGTGGTGAGCACTGCGGTGGGCTCGTCCAGAATGAGGATCTTTGCGCCACGCACCAGAGCCTTCAGTATCTCCACCTTCTGCTTCATGCCCACGGGTATGTCCGCCACCCTGGCCTCCGGCTCCACATGGAGATTGTATTTTTCCGAGTATTCCTTGGTTACCTCTATCGCTTTTGTCTTGTCGATGAAAATGCCGGATTTCCTGGGCACCATGCCCAGCACCATATTCTCCGCCACGGACAGGCTGGGTACCAGCATGAAGTGCTGATGCACCATGCCGATCTCATGCTCGATGGCCACGGCGGGGGAAGTGATGTTCAGCTTCTCTCCGTTTACGATTATCTCTCCGCTGGTGGGCTGTTCCAGTCCAAACAGCATTTTCATCAGTGTGGACTTGCCTGCGCCGTTTTCGCCCATCAGAGCATGGATCTCTCCCTTTTTAAGGCAGAAGTCCACGTTCTGGTTGGCAGCGACGCCGTTGGGATAGACCTTGTTTATCCCCTTCATCTGGACGACGTATTCGTCTGTGCAGACGACTTTTCCGTCTGGCATATGTGCATCCCTCCTGTTCGTCTTTTTGTCGTCTGTCCTCACCATACCGGTTCTGCAAGCTCAGCGTATTTCTCAGCATGCGCCGTTCCGGCGGCATATGCTCAGAAAAAAGCTGAGCTTCAATATGAACCAGGAGGGAACTCTTGCGAGCCCCCTCCCGGGATTTGTCCCTCTGCCCCCGGTCCGGGTGCAAGGGAAAAGCTCTGTTTTCTTACGGACGGACTTCCTCGCGGATAGCCACCACGTCAACCGCATTGTCGCCGATAGCGGTGGGAACCACTATCTCGCCGGAGAGGACCTTCTCCTGAGCCTCGGTCACGGCGGCCTTGGTGTCGTCGGAGGCATAGGTGGCGAAGTTCTTGTCGGTGACTATGCCCACGCCGCCTTCAGCCAGGCCCAGGGTCACCTCGGTGCCCCAGTACTCGTTGCCGGCATCTAGCTCGTCAAAGAACCACACCAGGGAGTTGCCTATGTTCTTCAGGCCGGAGGTGAGGGTGATGGCGGCCAGGTCGCTGGACAGAGTCAGCTCCTGGTCGGAGTCCACGCCGATGAACCAGGCCTTGCCGGTCTCCAGAGCGGCCTCGGCGGCGCCGTTACCGGCGTTGCCGGCCACGCCCCAGATGATGTCGCAGTTATTGTCGTTTATCATGGACAGGCCGTACTCCTTGGCTATGGCGGTGTCCACATAGTCGTTGGTGTAGCGGGTGTCTATCTTGATGTCGGGATTGACGGAACGGGCGCCCTCAATGAAGCCGATGAGGAAGTCGTTGATGACGGGGGAGTCAACGCCGCCGACGAAGCCCACCACTGCATCCTCATTGATCATATCGATGCTGGTGTCCACGGTCATGCAGGCGGCAAAGATACCCACCAGGTAGCCCATGTCGTTCTGCTTGTAGGTGATGTTCACCACATTGCTGTTGGCGCCCACATAGGTGTTGTCATCGAATATCAGGTATTTCTGATCGGGATAGGCGGTGGCCACTTCCTTCAGATAGTCGGGCATCTGATAGGTGCCGCAGACCACCACGTCATACTCGCCGGACTCGGACACATCGTACAGGGTGGACAGCCAGGTGGGCTGATCTTCATCGGTGCCGCCCATCTCGATGGTGACATACTCGATGCGGCCGGCCTCCTCCAGAGCGGCCAGGCCGGACTCTGCGGAGTCGAAGAAGGACTTATCGCCCAGGTTGCCGTTTACCAGATAGGCCACATTGTAGACCTTGCCGGTTTCCTCTTCGGCGGGAGCCTCTTCAGCGGGAGCCTCTTCGGCAGGAGCCTCTTCGGCGGGGGCTTCCTCGGCGGGAGCTTCACTCTGGCCGCAGGCGCAGAGGGAGAATACCAGGACCAATGCAAGCAGCAGTGCTAAAATCTTTTTCATTATTTACCTCCTTAGTTAAAATGCACAAATTTCTAACGAACTGCTCTAGGAATATAGTATAACATTTTAGGCATTTTGTCAACATATCCATTGCATATTTTACTGTTAAAAATGAAT
>DVHY01000147.1 GCA_018711755.1 Candidatus Limivicinus faecipullorum
GATCGCCCTCAGTTCTGCGGCCATATTCATAGTAATGGGCTATCTGGGGCTGTTCTCCATGGATGTCCTATCTGCTCTGTCGGCCGTTGATTACAATGTACTTATGATGATAGCTGCCACCATGGGTCTGGTGAGCCTGTTTATCGAGAGTAAAATGCCCGCCCGCCTGGCAGAGATTATGATGACAAAGACCCCCAACGTCATGTGGGCGGTGACGGCTCTGGCGGTATTTGCCGGAGTGATAAGCGCCTTTGTGGATAATGTGGCTACGGTGCTGATGGTGGCCCCGGTGGGCGTTGCCATATCCCGGAAGCTGAATATCTCCCCGGTACCGGTGCTCATTGCGATCGCCGTGTCCTCCAACCTTCAGGGGGCCGCCACCATGGTGGGTGACACCACCAGCATGCTCCTGGGCGGTTTTGCCGGAATGAACTTTATGAACTTCTTCTGGATGCTGGGCAAGCCCGGCATATTCTGGGGAGTAGAGCTGGGAGCTCTGGCCTCTGCCTTTGTGCTGATGTTCCTCTTCCGCCACGACAAGGCGCCTATCAGCGCCAAGGTGGAGACGGAGGTGAAGGACTTTTTCCCCAGCTATCTCATGATAGCCACGGTGCTGCTGCTGATAATCGTCTCCTTCCTCCCCGCCCCGGAGGACCCCTTCCTCCTGGCGGTGTACAATCTGCGCAGCGGCCTGAGCTGCATGCTGCTGTGCCTGGTGGGAGTGGTGAGAGCCTGCGTGAAGGCGAAAGGCGCCCTGCCCCTGAAGATGGTGCTCAGAGAGCTGGACAAGGAGACGCTGCTGCTGCTCTTCGGCCTGTTCATGGTCATAGAGGGCATACGCTCCGCCGGCATTATCGACGCTGCGGCGGGCATCTTCTACGACCTGGCGGGAGACAGCCCCTTCCTGCTCTATACCCTCATCGTGGCGGTGTCGGTGCTGCTCAGCGCGTTTATTGACAACATACCCTATGTGGCCACCATGCTGCCGGTGGTGCAGGGCATAGCCGCCCTTATGGGGGCGGAGCCCTATGTGTTCTACTTCGGCCTGCTCACCGGTGCCACCCTGGGCGGGAACCTCACCCCAATAGGGGCCTCCGCAAATATCACTGCCATCGGCATATTGCGGAAAAACGGGGAGACGGTCACCACCGGGGACTTCCTGCGTATAGGAGTGCCCTTCACCCTCTCGGCGGTGCTGGCGGGATATATATACATCTGGCTGGTGTGGGGCATGTGAGACGGCCATGAGCCAAAGCTGAAAAACTCCCGGTTCCGGGGCCGTGCTGCGGCCCCGGAATTTTTGCGCCTATAACTCCTTGCCAATTTTGAAACGATGTATTATTATAATGTAGCATTATTAAAAAATTTAAATCATTGAAACAGGACGAGAGCTTGAATATGAGTATAGAGGCCCTTACTTCCAGAAAAAATCAGTATATCCTCCGCCTCCGCCGCCTGGCGGGGGAGGCCGCTTTCCGCCGGGAAGAGGGGGAGTACGTGTGCGACGGGATGAAGCTGCTGGGAGAGGCGCTGGAAAAAGGCGCCGAGATACGCTCGGTGCTGTGGAAGGAGCGGGCCCAGGGGGTTGAGGGGCTGAACTGTCCCAGGCAGTACCTGGCCCCGGCGGAGCTCTTCGACTATGCTTCTCCTATGAAGAACAGCCCCGGCCCGGTGTTCACCGTGGCCATGGAGAGACGGCCCGATACTGAAAGACTGAAAAACGCCATAGTGCTGGAGACCGTTCAGGACCCGGGAAACATAGGCACCGTGCTGCGCACCGCAAAGGCCCTGGGCATAGACGGGGTCATCCTCACCGGCAGCTGTGCGGATATATACAGCCCAAAGGCGGTGCGCTCCAGCATGGGGGCGATATTCCGCCAGCGGGTCATATATGCCCGGCTGGGACAGCTGCGGCAGCTGGCGGAGGGAAACGGCCTGAAGCTCTATGCCGCGGCCCTGTCGGACAGGGCGGAGGATATACGCCGCCTGGACTTAAAGGGGGCCATGGTCTGCGTGGGCAGCGAGGGACAGGGCCTGAGCCGGGAGCTGACGGAGCTTTGCGACGGGGAAGTGATAATCCCCATGGAGCCGGGCAGCGAGTCATTGAATGCCGCCGTGGCGGCGGCGATAATAATGTGGGAGATGGCAAGATAGCGCAGACTCAGGAATAAAGATAAGGGCAGGTGGGGAAAATGGCGGCGATAAAATATTGGCTGTGGCTCTCCTCTCAGACCAGACTGAGCCCCAGGGCCAGAGCGGCTCTGGCGGCCCATTACGGAGGCGCGGAGGAGGCCTTCCATGCGCCCGCCGGGGATTTCTGCCGGGTGCCGGGAGTGAATAGCCTGGAAGCCCAGCTGCTGGAGAAGCGGGACATGAGCCGGGTGGAGCCCATCCTGGCCGCCTGCCAGATGCAGAGGATAGATATCATCACCATGCAGGATGCGGACTATCCGGCCAGGCTCAAAAATATCTTTGCCCCGCCGGTGGTGCTGTATGTGAAGGGCAGCCTGAAGGGCCTGGACGAAGAGGCGGCGGTGGCCGTCATCGGCACCAGGAAGGCCACTCCCTACGGACTGAAAATGGGCGGGAACCTGGCCTGGGAGATAGCCAAGGCCGGAGGCGTCGTGGTCTCCCTTATGACCGAGGGCGTAGACCAGGCTGCCGCCAAAGGCGCATTGCTGGCGGGAGGCCGCTGCATAGCCGTGCTGGGCACCGCCCACAGAGAGCGGGAGAGCGCCCTGGAAAAGGACATCGCGCACTCCGGGGCCCTGGTGAGCGAATATGCTCCCGGCACCCCGGCGATGAAGAGCTTTTTCAGAGACCGCAACCGCATAGCCTCCGGCCTCTCAGTGGGCGTCGCCGTGGTGGAGGCCCCGGAGAACAGCGGAGCCCTGCTCTTTGCAGCCGAAGCCCTGGAGCAGGGGAGAGAGATATTCGCCGTGCCCGGCAACGCCGACGCTCCCAACAGCGCCGGGACCATCGGACTTATAAAGCAGGGGGCCAAGCCGGTCACCTGCGGCTGGGACGTCTTGGAAGAGTTTGCCCCGCTCTATCCTGAAAAACTGAAGGACAAAAGCCCGGAGAGAGCGCCGGACCGGCGTCCCACGGAGCCGGAGACAGCCCCTGAGACCGGGGACCAAATGCCTTCGGAGCGGAAAAAAGAGATTGACAAGGGAAAGGGCAAAGGATATATTGACTTGCGTGAACAGCTTGCGGGCCTGAGCGGAGAGCAGCTGGAGATAGTGAAAGCCATATCCGGCGGCAGCCGGCACATAGACGATATAATAGAGACCACCGGCTATACCGCGGCCAAGGTGCTCTCCCAGCTGACCTTGCTGGAGATAAAGGGCTATGTACGGCGGGACGCCGGAAAACGGATAAGTTTGAATCTGATTAGAAAATGATACGCGGCCCCTGCCGGGCGGCGTGGAATGGAGAACAGCATGGCAAAAGCAAAAAACCTTGTAATAGTGGAGTCCCCGGCAAAGGCCAAGACCATTGAAAAATATCTTGGCAGCGATTATAAGGTGACTGCGTCCATGGGACATCTTAGGGATCTGCCCAAGAGCAAGATGGGCGTGGATATAGAAAACGGCTTTGAGCCCCAGTATATCCCGGTGCGGGACAAGAAGGAGCTGATAGCCGAACTGAAGAAGGAGTCCAAAGCGGCTGATACCGTGTATCTGGCCACCGACCCGGACCGTGAGGGGGAGGCCATATCCTGGCACCTGAAGGAGCTTTTGGACCTGGACGACGAAAAGGCCAAGCGGGTCACCTTCAACGAGATAACCAAGAAGGTGGTCACCGAGAGCATAAAAAACCCCAGGAGCATAGACCAGGACCTGGTGAACGCCCAGCAGGCCCGGCGCATCCTGGACAGGATAGTGGGCTATGAGCTCTCCCCCTTCCTGTGGCGCAAGATAAAGACTGGCCTGTCCGCCGGACGGGTCCAGTCCGTGGCCACCCGCATGGTGGTGGACCGGGAAGAGGAGATAAGAAATTTCCAGAGCCAGGAGTACTGGCTGCTGGACGCCTCCCTCAGCTGCGGAGAGGAGGGGGCCGGGTTTACCGCCCGCTTCTTCGGCAAGGGGGACAAGAAGCAGGAGCTCCACAGCCGCCAGGAGGTGGACGCCGTCATAGCCGAGACGGAGAAGTCCCCCTTCACCGTGAAGAACGTGAAACGGGGAGAAAAACAGAAATCTCCGGCGCCCCCCTTCATAACCTCCACCTTGCAGCAGGAGGCTTCCCGCCGCCTGGGCATGACCCCCCGGCGCACCATGTCCATCGCCCAGCAGCTGTATGAGGGCGTGGAGATAAGCGGCCAGGGCAGCGTGGGCCTTATAAGCTACATGCGTACCGACTCCCTGCGCCTGTCGGAGGAGGCTCTGGCGGCTGCGGGGACATATATAGTGGAGCACTACGGGGCCGAATATTACCCCGGCAAGCCCAGGACCTTCAAGACCAAGTCCGGCGCTCAGGACGCCCATGAGGCCATACGCCCCACGGATGTGAACCTCAGCCCGGAGCTGGTGCGCAAGGACCTGACCCAGGAGCAGTACCGGCTGTACCGGCTCATCTGGGGCCGTTTTACCGCCTGTCAGATGTCCAATGCCGTATACGACAATGTGGCTGTGGACGTGGACAGCGCCGGCTATACCTTCAAGGCCAGCTACTCGGAGCTTAAATTCAAGGGCTATACCGCCGTGTATGAGGAAGCCAGGGACGAGGAGAGCAGTGAGATAGATAATCCCCTGCCCAGCCTCAGCCAGGGCCAGGAGCTGAAGCTCCAGAAGCTGCTGCCGGACCAGCAGTTCACCCAGCCCCCGGCGAGATTTACCGAGGCCACGCTCATAAGGGCCATGGAGGAAAAGGGCATAGGCCGTCCCTCCACCTACGCCCCCACCATATCCACCATCACCTCCCACGACTATGTGATAAAGGAGGGCAAATACCTGCGGCCCACTCCTCTGGGAGAAGTGGTCACCGGCCTTATGAAGGAACGCTTTGCCGATATCGTGGACCTGAAGTTCACAAACCACATGGAGGAGGAGCTGGACGAGATAGAGAGCGGCAAGGCCCAGTGGCGCCAAGTGCTGGAGGACTTTTACGGTGACTTCAGCAAGGAGCTGAAGGAGGCGGAGACCGCCATGGAGGGCGTGAAACTGAAAGTTCCCGACGTGCTCAGCGACGAATACTGCGATGTATGCGGCAGGCAGATGGTGGTGAAAAAGGGCAAGTTCGGCTACTTTCTGGCCTGCCCCGGCTTCCCGGACTGCACCTTCACCAAACCCATAGTCATAGAGATGCCCGGCAAATGCCCCAAGTGCGGAGGCCGCATACTCAAGCGCAGCTCCAAGAAGGGCTATGTGTTCTACGCCTGCGAGCGGGGCACCGACTGCGGCTTCATAACCTGGGATGTGCCCACCAAGGACTTCTGCCCCGCCTGCGGCAAGACCCTGTTCAAGCGCAGCGGCAGAGGCCCCCTGAAATCCTTCTGCATAAACGAGGACTGCGTCAACTTCGTGCCGGAGGATAAGCGGGTGTATAAAAAGAAAACGCCGGAGGAGAAGGCTGCCAAGGCCGCCCCGGAAGGCGGGGAGACGGAGAAAAAGGCCGCAAAGAAGACCACGGCGGCAAAGAAGACTACGACAGCAAAGAAAACCACGGCGGCAAAGAAGACTACGACGGCAAAGAAGACCACGACAGCAAAAAAGACCACGGCCGCCAAGAAGACCGCAGGTACAAAAAAGACCGCAGCGGCGAAAAAGACCGACGCCTCAGGGGAAGAATAAATGAGAGAAGTCACAGTTTTGGGAGCGGGCCTTGCCGGCAGCGAGTGCGCCTGGCAGCTGGCCCGGCGGGGAATAAAGGTAAAGCTCTGGGAGATGAAGCCGGAGAAGATGAGCCCGGCCCATACCTCCCCCTACTTCGGGGAGCTGGTGTGCTCCAACTCCCTGCGCAGCGATGAGCTGAGCAACGCCGTGGGATTGCTGAAAGCGGAGATGCGCTCCCTGGGCTCCCTTATCATGGACAGCGCCGACAAGCACCGAGTGGCCGCCGGGGGCGCCCTGGCGGTGGACCGGGAGGGCTTTGCCCGGTATATCACCGAGCAGCTGGAGCAGCATGAGAACGTGGAGATAATCCGCCGGGAGGCGACGGATATCCCGGAGGGAGAAGTGGTCATAGCCACCGGCCCCCTCAGCAGCGACGCCATTGCGGAAAAGATAGCCGCCCTCTGCCCGGACAGCGACCTGCACTTTTACGACGCCGTGGCCCCCATAGTCACCCTGGAGAGCGTGGATATGGACAGCGCCTTTTTCGCCTCCCGCTACGGTAAGGGCAGCGCGGATTATGTAAACTGCCCTATGGACAAGGAGGAGTACCTGGCCTTTGTAAAGGAGCTGGTGGGCGCCAAGGAGGCCCCGGTACACGGCTTTGACGATGCGGGGGTCTTTGAGGGCTGCATGCCCGTGGAGGTCATGGCCCGCCGGGGGGTGGACACCCTGCGCTACGGGCCCATGAAGCCGGTGGGCCTTGTGGACCCCCGCACCGGCAGGGAGAATTACGCCGTGGTGCAGCTGAGAAGAGACAATGCCGACGGCACCATATACAATATCGTGGGCTTCCAGACCCATCTCACCTGGGGTGAGCAGAAGCGGGTCTTCTCCATGATACCGGCCCTTAAGAATGCGGAGTTCGTCCGCTACGGGGTGATGCACAGGAACACATACCTGAACAGCCCCAGGCTCCTGGACAGATATTACCGGCTGAAGTCGGAGCCCAGGATCAGCTTTGCCGGGCAGATGACGGGGGTGGAGGGCTATGTGGAGTCCGCCGCTTCCGGCATGCTGGTGGGCATAGAGACCGCCGCCCGGGTGCTGGGCCTGGAGAGCGTGGACTTCCCCCAGGAGACGGCCATAGGTGCCCTGGGGCTCTACATTTCCGGGGGCAGCGTGGGAGATTTCCAGCCCATGAACATAAACTTCGGCATAATAAAGCCCCTGGAATACAGGGTGAAGGGCAAGCGCAACAAGAACGCGGAGATATCCAGGCGCTCACTGGAGATAATCGAGAAGCTGAAAGACAGAGAGGTTTTAAAGCTATGAGGATAATAATCGACGCTATGAGCGGGGACAAGGCCCCGGAAGAGATAGTCAAGGGCGCCGTCATGGCCCGGCGTGAGCTGGGAGTGGATGTGACTTTGGTGGGGAAAAAGGAAGCGGTGGAGTCTATCCTGGCCAAGGAGGGCTGCGCCGATATAGAGGTGGTGGACGCAAGAGACGTCATCACCATGGAGGACGACCCCAGCACCGCCACCCGGCGGAAGAAAGAGGCCTCCATGACCGTGGCTCTGAACCTGCTGCGGGACGGCAAGGGAGACGCTCTGGTGTCTGCCGGCAGCACGGGAGCTTTGCTCACCGGGGCCACGCTGATAGTCAAGAGGATAAACGGCATACGCCGGGCGGCCCTGTCTCCGGTGCTGCCCAACGGCGGGGCGGGGACCCTGCTCATAGACTCCGGGGCCAATGTGGAGTGTACTGCGGAGTACCTGCTGCAATTTGCCTATATGGGCAGCTTCTACGCCAAGAAGATGATGGGCCTGGAAAATCCCAGGGTGGGCCTGGCCAATGTGGGCACGGAGGACACCAAGGGCGGAGCCCTGCAGCATGAGGCTTTCCGGCTGCTGAGAGAGGCGGGGGACGCCGGGCGGATAAACTTCATCGGAAATGTGGAAGGCAACAGCGTTTTTGCCGGGGACGTGGACGTGATAGTGGCCGACGGCTTTACCGGCAACATGATGCTCAAGACCGCCGAGAGCATGATAAAATTCATGATGGGCAAGCTGAAGGAAGTGTTCTATAAGAGCACCAAGAACAAGCTGGCCGCCGCGGTCATAAAGGGCGATCTGAGCCGGATGAAGAAGATGCTGGACGTGAAGGAAGTGGGGGGCACGGTGATGCTGGGCATATCCGCCCCGGTCATCAAGGCCCATGGCTCCTCCGACGCCCGGAGCATCCTGGCCGCCGCCCGCCAGGCCAAGACCTGCGTGGAGTCCGGCATAATTGAGGATATCAAGGCAAATATCGAGTATATGAAGATAGGCTGAGCGTGAGGCAATGGACGAGTTAGAGGCAAAAATCGGATACAGCTTTAAGGACAGGGCACTGCTGCGCACTGCCCTGACCCACAGCTCCTACGCCAATGAGCGCCATGGCGGGGACTGCCAGAGCTATGAGCGCCTGGAATTTCTGGGCGACTCCATACTGGGACTTATAACGGCGGAGTTCCTCTACGCCCATGAGCCCCGGCTGCCCGAGGGGAGGATGACCAAGCTGAGAGCGGAGCTGGTGTGCGAGAGCAGCCTGTACCGGGTGGCCCTGAAGCTGGAGCTGGGCAAGCATATGCGCCTGGGCCGGGGGGAGGAGCACACCGGCGGGCGGCAGCGTCCCTCCATCCTGGCGGACATGGTGGAGGCCATAATCGCCGCCATGTATCTGGACAGCGGCATGGAGCAGAGCCGCCGCTTTGTGCTGGAGATGATCCTGAAGGACGCCCCCATAGACGAGAGCCATACCAACGCCGATTACAAGACCCGGCTCCAGGAGCTGGTGCAGCGCAAGAGCGACCAGCACATAAGCTATACCTTGACCGGGGAGAGCGGCCCGGACCACAACAAGCTCTTCTCCTTTTCCGTGTCCATAAACGGTGTTCCGGCCGGCGAAGGCAGCGGCCGCACCAAGAAGGAGGCCGAGCAGATGGCCGCCATGAAGGCTCTGGAGGCCCTGACGAAATGAGCGCGAGAGAGAGCATCATCCCGGTATTCGTACCCCACCTGGGCTGTCCCAACGACTGCGTGTTCTGCAACCAGCGGCGCATATCCGGCAGCCAGCAGCCCGCCGGGGCGGAGGATGTAAAAGAGGCCATAGAGAAGGCAGCCGCCTTGCTCCCAAAGGGGGCAAAGCGGCAACTGGCGTTTTATGGGGGCAGCTTCACCGCCATCCCTGTGCCCCAGCAGCTGAGCCTGCTGGAGGCGGCAAAGGAGGAGATGGACAGGGGGCGTATAGACTCCATACGCCTGTCCACCCGGCCCGACGCCATAGACGCAGCGGTGCTGAAAAGACTGCGGGACTTCGGCGTGGAGACCATAGAGCTGGGGGCCCAGAGCATGGACGAGGAGGTGCTGCTCCTCTCCGGCCGGGGCCATACCGCAAAGGACGTGGAGGAGGCCTCCTTACTTATAAAGGACTGGGGCTTTCGCCTTATCCTCCAGATGATGACGGGTCTGCCCGGGGACACGCCGGAAAAATCCCTGGAGAGCGCCCGGCGCATAGCGGCATTGGCGCCCGACGGAGTGCGCATATACCCCACAGTGATAGTCCGGGACACCGCCCTCTATGACCTTTGGCAGGCCGGACGCTACAAGGAGCACACCGTGGAGGATGCGGTGGAGACCTGTTCCAGGCTCCTGCCCGTGTTTGAAAAGGCGGGCATACCCGTGATACGCCTGGGGCTCAACCCAACGGATGAACTCTCCGGCGGGGCCGCCGCGGGAGGGGCATACCACCCGGCCCTGGGGGAACTGGTGAAAAGCCGGATAATGTACAATAAGGCCCGTTCTCTCCTGGCGGGAAGCGAGCCGGGAAGCCGGGTGATCCTGGGGGTGGGAAAAGGGAAGAGCTCCCAGATGGCCGGCCAGCACCGGCAAAACATCCAGGCTCTTTTGAAAGAATTCGGCCTGAGAGATATCAAAATTAAAGAATCCGACATAAATACCCAGGAAATTGAGATAATTTCCGTTGAAAAGTC
>DVHY01000148.1 GCA_018711755.1 Candidatus Limivicinus faecipullorum
TTGTTTATCTTCACAGCCCCTGTGGAGCTGGTCCCGCTGTAGGAGGACACGGACATGAAATCCATGGAACAGCTTATATCCACATAGCGCATCAGGTCCGCCATAAAGATGAAGCAGCCCTTCAGCACCCCTACAAATATGGGGTCTTTCCCCTGAAAGTCCCGGGATATCTGCTTTCCCATCTCCGAGACCTTGTTTTGCAGTTCTTCCTCACTTATCAGTATCCGCTCAATATCCTTGCGCATACCCTTTTCTCCTGTCATATCTCTCTAATTTTTATGGTGAGCACGGCGTCCCCCGGCCCGGGCCTGGCCCGCTCGTCCAGACACAGCCCCGGCACCGCCAGGATGCCCTCGGCGTCTCTCAGCACCAGGGTCCGGCTGCGGCGAGCCTGGGTATAGCCCGCCTCGCTGAAGAGGCTCTTCAGGCTCTTGGTACAGCCGCGGCCAGCAGGGCGCAGCCTGTCGCCGTCTTTCCTGCCGGTACAATAAAGACTGGAATTAATATTCTCACATTTAAGGCGGCAAGTCTTGAACAAGCCGTTAACTTCTCCGTCTTTTCCGCCATATTCTGCCAGAAGCTCCAGGCCCAGCTCCGGTATGGCCAGCCATTGTCCCGGTATCAGCTCTCTGTCCGGCAGCGTGATCGTCTCCCCGTCCCGGAAAAAGAGCCGCCCCTGCTCCCGGCGCAGTCTCTGCCCCGGTACATCCAGGTATTTCAGCTCCGTGCCCTCCAGAAGTTCAAGGGCCTGACGGACATGCCCGTAGCTCAGGCTCTCCCGGCACAGGCGGCGTATCACCCGGGAGGCCACCGCCCGGTGCTGCTCTCTCAGCTCCTTCACCGGCAGGCTCTCCCCGTCGTAATGCTCCTCTATAAATTTATCCGCCAGGGAGCTCAGACAGTCCTCGTCATCCTCCAGAAGCCTCGCCGTTCTGCCCACGGCCAGATGCAGCTCCGGGTTTATTTTCCTCAGCTCCGGGCTCACATGGTGGCGGATAAGGTTGCGGCTGTAATCGTCGGAGGCGTTGCTGCCGTCCTCCACATGGGGCACCCGGTTTTCCTCCAGGTAGTCTTCTATCTCCCGGCGGCTCAGGTCCAGCAGCGGACGGATGAACATGCCCCGGCTCCGGGGTATGCCCTTCAGGCCCAGAGCTCCGCCGCCCCGGGCCAGATTGAAGATCACGGTCTCCACATTGTCGTCGGCATTGTGGGCTGTGGCGATATATTTGCAGCTTCGCTCCGCCGCCGTCTCCTCCAGGAAACGGTAGCGCAGCTTTCGGGCCGCCTCTTCCATGCCCAGGCCCCGGGCGGCGGCATAGGCCGGCACGTCCCCGTGGCCCACTATACATTCTATGCCCTTTTCCCTGCACCATTCCTCCACAAAGGCGGCGTCTCTCAGGGATTCCTCACCCCGTATACCGTGCTCAAAGTGGGCGGCCAGAAGCTCCAGGCCCCTGCTGTATATCATATGCAGCAGACACATGGAATCCGCCCCGCCGGAGACGGCGCAGAGTATCTTCCCGTCCCGGGGCAGCCACGGCTCATTCATCCTCATCCCTGCGCTTTTCCAGAGAGCTGAAAGTGGTGTATTCCGGCAGCCACAGCAATTCCACGGTGCCGGTTTGGCCCTTGCGGTTTTTCAGTATGATGGCCTCGGCCAGGTTGGGGTTCTCGCTCTCCTTGTTATAATACCCGTCTCTGTACAGGCCTATGACCACGTCGGCGTCCTGCTCTATGGCTCCGGACTCACGCAGGTCCGAGAGCATGGGGCGCTTGTCCTGGCGGCTCTCGTTGGCTCGGGAGAGCTGGGACAGGCAGATCACCGGCACATTCAGCTCCTTGGCCATTATCTTCAGCATACGGCTGATGTCGCTGACGGCCTGGGTCCGGCTCTCGTTGGACCAGGTATGGCCGCTGCCCGCCGACTGCATCAATTGCAGATAGTCTATCACCACCAGGTCCAGCTTTGGCACCCGGCGGCACTGGGCGTTCATCTCCGACACGGTAAGGCTGGGGTTGTCGTCTATGCGTATGTCCGTGGCGCTGAGGGCCTGGGCCGCATCGGATATCTCCCGCCACTGCTGCTCCGAGAGCTGGCCGGTGAGCAGATTCTGGGAGGGCACCAGGGAGGCCCTGGACAAAAGCCTTGTGACCAGCTGCTCCCGGGACATCTCCAGAGAAAATATGGCCACGGTCTTTTTTAAATTCATGGCCGCATGGAGGGCCAGGTTCAAGGCTATGCTGGTCTTGCCCATGCCGGGCCGGGCGGCGATGAGGATGAGCTCGGACTTGTTAAGGCCCAGAGTCACCCGGTCCAGGTCGGGAAGGCCCGTGCTTATGCCCGGTATCTTGCTGCCGGAAGCGGCAGTCTCAGACAGAGTGTCGAACACGTCCTGCACCACGGAGGACACCGGCACAAGGCCGCCCACGTTCCGCCCCTGGCGCAGGGAATATATGCGCCGCTCCGCCGCCTCCAGCACGCTGTCGGCCTCACCGGAGCCCTCGTAGACCATGGAGTTTATCTCGTCGGCGGCCTCCCCCAGGCGGCGCAGCAGCGCCCGGTCCCGGACGATGGCGGCATACTCCATCACGTTTGCCGCCGTGGGGGTGACGCTCATCACCTCCGCCATGTACTTCTCGTTGCCCTCCTGGTAAACGCCCCGGACGTGCATCTGGTCCAGCACCGTCACCGGGTCGATGGTCTGGCCGTAGGAGAACATGGTATATATGGTCTCATATATATCCCGGTTCAGCTTTATATAGAACTCGTCGGCCTTCAGCTTTTCCAGCACCTCCGGTATGCACCGGGGGTCTATCAGCATGGAGCCTATCACCGCCTGCTCCGCCGGGGCGGAGTGGGGCGTTTTTCTGCCTAGCAGTTCGTCCATAGACAAAACCTCTGTAAAAAAGACTGCGGTAAAGCCCCAGGAATTCTGGGGCTTTGTCTTCCTGTCACTTGTCCTCTACCACCAGCAGGTTGATGCTGCCGCTGATCTCATAGCCCATCTTGGCCTTTACCGTATAGCTGCCGAAAGTCTTGATAGGCTCGGCCTGGACTATCTTGTTCTTCTCGATATCTATATCGAACTGCTCCTTCAGGGCGGAGCTTATTTCCTGGGAAGTGACGGCGCCGAAGAGCTTGCCGCCGTTTCCGGCCTTGGCCTTTATTATGACCTGGATGCCGGTGAGCTTCTGGGCGTTCTCCTGGGCCAGGGCCTTCTCCTTTGCTATCTGGGCGGCTTTGGCCTTCTCCTTGAGCTTCAGGGCGTTTATGTTGTCGGCAGTGGCCTCGCTGGCCAGCTTCCTGGGCAGCAGGTAGTTGCGGGCATAGCCGTCGGAAACTTCCTTCATCTCGCCCTTTTTACCCTGGCCTTTTACGTCAGCATTGAATATTACCTTCATTTTCTTCTCCTTTCACCGGGGCCTGCGCCGGCCTGCCGGGCTTGCTATCCTTCGGCAAAATATTCGTCTATGGCGGAGTAAACTCTGTTCAGCGCCTCCTCCTGGCCGCAGTCGTCAAACTGCACCGCCGCCGAGCTGCGGTTGCCGCCGCCGCCCAGGCGCTCCATGATGAGCTGCACGTTCAGCTCCCCTATGGAACGGGCGGAGGCAAAGGTCCGGCCCTTGGCGTCCCTGGCCACTACGATGGAGGCCTCCACCCCGGATATGTTCAGAAGCTCGTCCGCCGCCTGGGCGGCCACCACCCTGGTCTGGGGCTCCTTGGGCGCCGCCACCGCCACCTTCCTGTAGAGCTGGGCGCTCTGCATTATCTTGTATTTCGCAATGGCATCGTCCATGCCGGTCTGCAGAAGTTTCTTCACTTCCGTGGTGTCGGCCCCGGAGCGGCGCAGCCGGGCGGCGGCGTCAAAGGTGCGCTCCCCGGTGCGTATGGCAAAGCTCTTGGTATCCAGCACTATGCCGGCAAGCAGGGCCTCCGCCTCGCATCTGAGGATATCCGCCGGCTCCTTCAGCTCCTGCAAAAGCTCCGTCACCAGCTCACAGGTGGAGGAGGCGTAGGGCTCCACAAAGCCCAGAGCCGCATTCTGGATATAGGTGGCCGCCACTCTGTGGTGGTCTATCACCGCCACGCGGATGCAGGAGAGCAGCAGGTCCTTGTCCTCCACCTGCTCCGGGCGGTTTGTATCCACCACCACCAGCAGGGCGTGGCTGTCCACCCTGATCATGGCGTCATGGGGGCTGATGAAAGCGTCCCTGTATTCGGGAGCCTTGCGCACCGTATCTATGAGGGACTGGGCGGCGTTGTGGCTCATATCCGCTACGATATTGTATTTCACTCCAAACTGCCGCGCAAAGCAGCACACGCCCACGGCGGCGCCGATGCTGTCCAGATCGCCGAAGCGGTGGCCCATGACCAGGACTCTGGAGGAGTCTTTCATGAGCTCTGCCAGGGCGTTGGACATGACCCGGGACTTGACCTTGGTGCGCTTTTCCACCTCGTAGCCCCGGCCGCCGTAGAACTCGAAGCTCATGCGGTTTTTGATGACGGTCTGGTCGCCGCCCCGGCTCAGGGCCAGCTCCGAGGCCATATCCGCAAACTGCAGGGCCTCACTCAGATTCTCCCCGTCTATGCCCAGGCCGATGCTTATGGAGGCGCCGATGCCCGTGGGGCTCTCCACCTGGTGTATCTCCTCGGTGATCTTGAACTTCTCCTGGCGCAGGCGCTCCAGGTCCTGGCGCTCCATTATCAGCAGATAGCGGTCCCTGTCATAGCGGCGGAGTATGCCGTTGAAGGTATCGCACCACTCTTTCAGCTTGTCCTCTATGGCGTCCCGGATGTCGTTTTTCACCCGGTCGGTCTGGTTGCGGCACATCTCTTCAAAGTTGTCGATTATCACGATGCCCGCCACCGGCCTGGTGCGCTCGTACTCCTGGCGGATATTGTCATAATCCGTAACGTCCACCCAGTAGGTTATGCCCATAAAGGCGTTTTTGTCGTCGCTTTTTTCCGAGCGGATTATGTTGCCGTGGAGCTGATATTTCCTGCCCCCCAGCTCCAGCAGGGTGGGGTACTGGTTCTTCCCTTCCAGCAGCCATTTGCCGGAGAACTGGGGGATCATGTCGGCGATGCTGGCGTCCATTCGGGTGCCGTGCTCCCCGCACATGTCAAAGAACATGTCGTTGCCCCAGACTATCCGGGAGTCCGCCAGGCGGAACACCGCAATAGGCAGGGGGAAATTCATCAGAGTATTGTTCTTCGCATTCTCCGTCTCATAGGTCACGGATTCAATGTAGGCGGCCAGCTGCTTCTCCCTCCTGCGCCGCAGGAAGGCGGAAACGATTATCAGCAGCAGGATGACCCCTGCCTCCACCGCCGCCAGTTCATACATCTCCATGAGCAGCGTGGCTACGGCAAAAGCCACCAGAGCCAGCAGATGCATCGCCGAACCGGACTCCGCCAGACGCCGCATATTCTTATTCATGGGGCACATCCCTTCCATGTTACTCTTATGCGATATTTCATTATATCAAATCCGCAACCTTTTTACAACAAGGAAAATCCTTTGAAAACGACAAAAATTCGGCATGCGGCCCCTTTGAATAAATATTTCCTGATATTTTTCAAATAATACTCAAAAAAGGAGGCGGCTTATGAAAGCTGTGATCATGGCCGGAGGCATGGGCAGCCGGCTGAAGGCCATTACCGGAGACCGTCCCAAGCCCATGGTCCCCCTGCTGGGCAGGCCTCTCATGGAGCATATACTGGAGCTGCTGCGCTCTCAGGGCTTCGACCAGGTCTGCGCCGCGGTGCGCTACCGGGCCGGGGATATCATGGCCCATTTCGGCGACGGCAGCCGTTTCGGCGTGGAGATGCAGTACCGGGTGGAAGAGGAGCCCCTGGGCACCGCCGGCGCCGTGAAAAACTGCCGGGACTTCTACGGCGGCGAGGACTTCCTGGTGATAAGCGGCGACGCCGCCTGCGACTTCTGGCTCTCCCGGCTCATGGAGGAGCACAAAAGGCGGGGGGCGGCGGTGACCCTGGCCCTGTGCCGCCACAGCGAGCCCTTGAGCTACGGCCTGGCCGTCACCGACGGAGAGGGCCGCATCCGCAGCTTTGTGGAAAAACCGGACTGGAGCCGGGTGGTCACCGACTTGGTAAACACCGGGATATACGTCATCTCCCCCAGGATAATGGAACTGGTCCCTGAGGGCCGGGAATTCGACTTTGCAAAGGACCTCTTCCCCCTGCTCCTGTCCCGGGGGGAACTGCTGCTGGGCCTGCCTATGGAGGGCTACTGGTGCGATGTGGGCAGCCCCCTGTCCTACTACCGCTGCTGCGCCGACGCCCTGGAGGGGAAGCTCAGGCTCGATTTCCCCGAGCTCTTCCGGCCCCCCATCCCCTCCGGAGGCGACGTTCCCCCGCTTCCCGGGGAAAACCTGGACTGCGCCTGCCGCAGCCGGGCGGAGCTCATGGGATCGCTGTCGGAGCTGCTGATGGACATGGGGGCAGATTACTCCGACGGCTTGCAGCTTGACTCTCCCCGCTTTCATCTGCGCATCTCCCCCCTGGCCTCCCGCTCCGCCCTGCGCATAAGCGTCAGCTCCCAGGATGCGGAATTTGCCAGGGAACTGGCCATCAGCGCCAGGGACCTGGCCCGTGCCCTGGAAAAGGGCGGGGAGACCGGCTGATACCGGGCGGCGCATATCGGCGCTTCGCCAGGTTTTTCCATCGCTCCGCCCCGGTTTTTAGAACAATTGCATAATTTTCAAAGTTTTTTTCACCGTTATTGCAAAAACTCTGTGCTGAATGTATAATTAGTACAGAGTTTTGTTTTATGCAGAGTTACCTAAAAGGAGGTACAAATATGAATATTGAGAAAACTGTCCGCAACTTGGAGCTGCGGGGCTTCAAGGTCAGCCGCTTCTCCACCGGGGCAGAAGCCGCGGAATATCTGGCCCAGGCCCTCAAAGGCCAGACCGTGGGCATAGGCGGCAGCAAGACTGTGGACCAGATCGGCCTCTATGACAAGCTGGAAGAGGGAAAAGTCTTCTGGCATTGGAGAGTTCCCGGAGACGCCACCTACGCCTCCGCCGCCGCTGCCGACGCCTACATAACCGGCGCCAACGCCATAGACGAGGACGGGGAGATCCTGAACATAGACGGCCGGGGCAACCGCCTGGCCGGTCAGCTCTTCGGCCACAAGAAGGTGTATGTGGTCGCCAGCGTGGCAAAGATCTGCCCCGACTTTGACAGCGCCCTCTACCGGGCCAGGAACACCGCCGCCACCCAGAACGTCCAGCGCTTCCCCAGCGACACCCCCTGCAAAATAGACGGCAAGTGCCACGACTGCCGCAGCCCCCAGCGCATCTGCAACGCCCTGGTGGTGCTCTGGGGCCCCATGATGGGCATGGAGACGGAAGTAGTACTTATAGACGAAACTCTTGGAATGTGAGGTAATGGAAGATGATAAGAAGAAGCGCTGAAAAGACCCTGGATGTGAAAAAGATGTTCGGCGGCGCCGGCGAGGCCAAGATGTACCGCATTCTGGACGGCGCCGATGAGATGTATGGTAAGGGCCGTATCTTCAACCACGTGGTGCTGGAGCCGGGCTGCGAGATAGGCTGGCACGTACACCAGGGTGACGGAGAGACTTATTACATCCTCAAAGGCCAGGGAGAATACAACGACAACGGCCAGCTCCTCACCGTGGGCCCCGGAGACGTTACCTTCGTGGATGCCGGAGAAGGCCACAGCCTGAAAAACACCGGCAAGGAAAATCTGGAGGCCATCGCCCTGGTCCTCTACAAATAAAACGTGGAATTGACACAGGAGCCCGTCCTGTTCAAGATAGATAAGCCATCTATTTCATAATTTATCCCGGCATAATAAAATTTCAGAGGTGTGTAAATGTACAAGGTTGTCACAAAGAAATTCCTGAACGAAGCAAAAACCATATGCCTGTTTGAGATCGAGGCCCCCTTGGTCGCCCGTCACGCCAAGGCCGGTCAGTTCGTTATCTTCCGCCTGGACGAGCAGGGAGAGCGGGTGCCCGTCTCCGTGGCCGGCTGGGACCGGGAAAAAGGCACAGTCACAGTCATGGTCCAGGCCGCGGGCCGCACCACCAAAATGCTCCACACCGTGGAAGAGGGCGACTACATCAGCGATTTTGTGGGCCCTCTGGGCAAGGCCACGGAGATCGAGGGCCTGGAAAAGGTCTGCGTGGTGGGCGGCGGCGTGGGCTGCGCCATCGCCTACCCCATTGCAAAGGTCATGCATGAGGCCGGTATCGAGGTCACTTTCATTGCCGGCTTCCGCAGCGCCGATATCGTCATACTCAAGGACGAGCTGGCCGCCGTGTCCGACAAGCTCATCATCTGCACCGACGACGGCAGCTACGGCGAAAAGGGCTTTACCACCCAGTACCTCCAGCAGGAGATAGACGCCAACATCGACCAGGGCAAGCCCCAGTTCGACCGGGTAGTGGCTATCGGCCCGGATATCATGATGAAGTTCCTGGCCGACGTCACCCGCCCCTACGGCATCAGCACCATCATCTCCCTGGACCCCATCATGGTGGACGGCACCGGCATGTGCGGCGGCTGCCGGGTCATCGTGGGCGGCGAGACCAAGTTCGCCTGCGTGGACGGCCCGGATTTCGACGCCCATCAGGTGGACTTTGACTCCCTGCTCAAACGCTCCGCCTTCTACAAGGACGAGCAGGAAAAAGCCTCGCAGCATATCTGCAAGATGACGGGAGGTAAGCGCAATGGCTAATATGAGTATGGTAAAAAAACCCATGCCGGAGCAGGACCCCTCAGTCCGCACCGGGAACTTTGACGAGGTGGCTCTGGGCTACACCCCGGAGATGGCCATTGACGAGGCCAAGCGCTGCCTCAACTGCAAAAACATGCCCTGCCGCAGCGGCTGCCCCGTGTCCGTGCGTATCCCCGAGTTCATCGCCAAGGTGGCCGCCGGTGACTTTGACGCCGCCTACGAGATAATCACCTCCACCAACTCCCTGCCCGCCATCTGCGGCCGCGTCTGTCCCCAGGAGAAACAGTGCGAATCCAAGTGCGTCCGGGGCATCAAGGGCGAGAGCGTGGGCATAGGCCGTCTGGAACGCTTCGTGGCCGACTACCATATGTCCAAGGAGGACAAGGAGCCCGTGGCCGTCCCCGAGTCCAACGGCCACAAGATAGCCATCGTGGGCTCCGGCCCCGCCAGCCTCACCTGCGCCGGCGACCTGCGGAAGCTGGGCTACGACGTGACCATCTTCGAGGCCTTCCACAAGAGCGGCGGCGTGCTGGTCTACGGTATCCCCCAGTTCCGTCTGCCCAAGGAGATCGTGGCCGCAGAGATAGACAACCTGAAGGCCATGGGCGTGAAGATAATCAACAACGCCGTTATCGGCAAAGCCGAGACCGTGGACGAGCTCTTTGAAGACGGCTTCGAGGCCGTGTTCATAGGCTCCGGCGCAGGTCTGCCCCAGTTCCTCCACATCCCCGGAGAAAACCTGCTGGGCGTATACAGCGCCAATGAGCTGCTCACCCGCGTGAACCTGATGAAGGCCTACCGGGACGATTACGACACCCCCATCAAGCACTTTAACCGTGTGGCCGTGGTGGGCGCCGGCAACGTGGCCATGGACGCCGCCCGTGTGGCAAAGCGTCTGGGGGCCGAGCATGTATTCATCACCTACCGCCGGGGCCGGGACGAACTGCCCGCCCGTCTGGAAGAGGTGGAGCACGCCGAGGCAGAGGGCATCGAGTTCCAGCTGCTGAACAATCCCACCCGTATCCTGGGCGGCGAGGACGGCCACGTGGTGGGCATAGAGCTGCTGCGCCAGGAGCTGGGCGAGCCGGACGCCAAGGGCCGCCGCAGCCCCGTGCCCGTGCCCGGCAGCGAGTGGGTGCTGGATGTGGACACCGTCATCATCGCCATCGGCACCAGCCCCAATCCCCTCATCCGCAATACCACCGAGGGTCTGACCTTCACCCGCAAGGGCGGCATCGATGCCAACGATAAGGGCCAGACCTCCAGAGAGGGCATCTTTGCCGGCGGCGACGCCGTCACAGGAGCCGCCACCGTCATCCTGGCCATGGGCGCAGGCAAGACCGGCGCTCAGTCCATCGACGAGTACATAAAGAGCAAAAGCAAGTAAAGCTCCGATAACCCGATAAGCTATAATAAAAGACCTCCAGGTTTATACCTGGAGGTCTTTTATTATAGCCAAACAGCTTTATGATACCCTTATTTTTCCGCTATGTTCTCGCCTATCTTGTACACGTCTCCGGCGCCCACGGTGAGGATGATGTCTCCGGGCCGGGCCCGGCGCTTCAGCTCCTCTTCCAGCTCCGGGAAGGTGGGGAAGAACTCCGCTCCTTCCACCTTCTCCGCCAGGGCGGCGGAGGAGATGCCGATGGTATTCTGCTCCCTGGCGGCAAATATCTCCGCCAGCAGCACCACGTCCGGCCGCTTCAGCTGCTCCACAAAGTCGTCAAAGAGGGCGGCAGTACGGGTATAGGTATGGGGCTGGAAGACCAGGATGCTGCGCTTGTAGTTCAGCTCTTCCACGGTGTCCAGCAGGGCCTTCAGCTCCCCGGGGTGATGGGCATAGTCGTCATACACGTCCGCCCCGTTGAACTTGCCCTTGAACTCGAAGCGGCGGCCCGCCCCGTTGAAGCCCGCCAGGCCGTATTTCACCGCATTGGGCCTCACGCCAAGGCAGATGGCCGCTGCGGCGGCGGCCAGGGCATTCTTCACGTTGTGCAGCCCCGGCACGTGGAGGGTCACGTCGGTAAAGAGCTTGCCGTTGAACATGATGTCAAAATGGGAATTGGCCCCCAGAAATTCAACGTTTTCAGCATACACATCCGCCTTGTCGGTAAGGCCGAAGGTCATGACCGTTCTGGGCACATCCTTTATGGCTTCCATGGTGTTGGCATCGTCCAGGTTCGCCACCACACAACCGTCCTCCGGGGTGCGCAGGGCAAACTCCCGGAAGGAACGCTGCACGTCTTTCAGGTCCTTGAAAAAGTCCAGGTGGTCGGCTTCCACATTCAGAATCACCGCCACGGTGGGGTGGAAGGAGAGGAAAGAGTTATAGTACTCGCAGGCCTCCATTATAATGGTATTGCCGTGGCCCACCCGGTGGCCGGCGTTGAGCAGGGGCAGGGTGCCCCCTATCATCACGGTGGGGTCCTTGTCCGCCGCCATGAGTATATGGGTACACATGGAGGTGGTGGTGGTCTTGCCGTGAGTGCCGGAAATGCAGAGGGCGTTGCTGTAATCCCGGGAGATCGCCCCCCAGGCCTGGGTCCGCTCAAACACCGGGATGCCCAGCTGGCGGGCCCGGATTATCTCAGGATTGTCGTCATGGACGGCGGCGGTGCGCACCACGAACTCTATATCTTCCGTGATGTTCTCCGCCCGGTGGCCTATGGCCACAGGTATGCCCGAGTCGGAGAGCGCTCTGGCGTTTTTGTTGTTGTTCATATCCGAGCCGCTGATGATGATGCCCATTCCCCGCAGCACATCCGCCAGAGACGACATGGACACCCCGCCTATGCCGATAAGGTGGCCTCTCCTGCCCGGTGATAGATAGTTGTTAAAATCCGTCATAGAATACTCCATTGCCCTGGTATTCTCCCCCCGTTCTTCCCTGGTGTTAATACAATATCTATTGAAGTCCGGGTGGAAAAATGCTAGAATTAAAATAAACCAGAAGATAGCAGATTGTATTATAATACTCCGGCGGCCTCATTGCAAGTAAATAATCCCCGCCGCCTGAGCCCGGAGCCAGCGTATACCCCTATTCTGCTGCAAGGAGTGCCTATATGGAAAACATCACGCCCCCCAAGCATGTGCTTCAGGTCCTGCGCAGTCTCAAGGCCAGGGGCTATGTGGCCTATCTGGTGGGGGGCTGCGTCAGGGACATGGTCCTGGGCGTGCATCCCAATGACTGGGACATCTGTACCAGCGCCCTGCCGGAGCAGGTGCTGGAGGTCTTTCCCCACGCCCGGCCCACAGGTATCCGCCACGGTACCGTCACCGTGGATATAAACTCCCGCCATGTGGAGGTGACCACCTTCCGCTCCGAGGGGGACTATGCCGACCACCGCCACCCCAGCACCGTGCATTTCGTGGGCGAGCTCACCACGGACCTGAGCCGCCGGGATTTTACCATGAACGCCATGGCCCTGTCTCCCGACGGGCTGCTGCTGGACCCCTACGGCGGGCTGGAGGATATCCGCCGCCGCTGCATCCGCTGTGTGGGCGAGGCCCCCAAACGCTTTGAGGAGGACGCCCTGCGCATGTTCAGGGCTCTGCGCTTTTCCGCCCGGCTGGACTTCTTCATCGCGGAGGACACCCTGGCCGCCATTTCCCAGAAAGCCCCTCTGGCTTCCTCTCTGGCCGCCGAGCGGGTGCGGGACGAGGTGGAGAAGACCCTGCTCACCAAAAAGCCGGAGACCGTGGGCCGCATGGCCCAGCTTGGCCTGCTGGACGTATTTCTGACCAAACCGGGGAAGGAGCTGCCGGAGTTCTCCGCCGCCGCCTCCCTGCCTAAAAAAGCCCTGGACCGCTGGATGGCCTTGTGCCTGGTGCTCATCCGCCGGGGGCTCATATCCGACACAAGGGACTTTCTCACCGCCCTGAAGCTGGACAGCCGCACCATCCGCTGCTGCACCGACGGCGTGGCCCTGCTCTCTCAGCCCAAGCCCTCCACGCCCCCGGACTGGAAGAGGCTGCTGTGCCGCATGGGAGTGGACACGGTGAGCTGTGCCGCCCGCTGCCTGGATGCTCTGGACGGCGGCAGCAGCTACAGGGAACTGAAAGCCATTCTCAAAAGCGGCGACTGCTTTACCATGAAACACCTGGCCGTCACCGGGGATGACCTGGCGGAGCTGGGATTCAGAGGCCGGGAGCTGGGGGAGATGCTGGCCTTTCTGCTGGATTACGTTATCGAATACCCCGCCAACAACCGGCGGGAGCTGCTGCTCTCCCTGGCGGGGAACACGGAGGAACTGTGATGGATACATGGGAAAGCCTTAAACACGACTGTAAAAGCTGCCGAGCCTGCTCCCTTGGAGACACCCGGCACAATCTTGTCTTCGGCGTGGGCAATGAGCAGGCGGAGGTCATGCTCATCGGCGAGGGCCCCGGCGAACAGGAAGACCTGAAAGGCATACCCTTCGTGGGCCCGGCGGGAAAACTTCTGGACGATATGCTGGAAATGATTGACCTGGACCGCAGCAAGGTGTATATTGCCAACATCGTCAAGTGCCGGCCGCCCAGGAACCGGGACCCCCTCAACGTGGAGCAGGAGGCCTGCCGCCCCTGGCTGGACCGGCAGATAGCCCTGGTGGACCCCAAGATAATCGTCTGCCTGGGCCGCATCGCCGCCATGAGCCTTATAAAGGAGGACTTTCGCATAACCCGGGAACACGGGCGCTGGTTCGACCTGGGCTCACGGCGCATAATGGCCACATACCATCCCTCGGCCCTGCTGCGGGATGTGGACAAAAGGCCGGAGGCCTTCATGGACCTTCGGACACTTAGAAAGGAAATTCGGGCTGTCTGCAGCCGTACTTACTGATTATGTTGGAATTCAAAACCCTCAGCCTTGAGGATAAAACATGGGTGGACGAACTGGTGAAAAGCGAGGGCTGCTACAGCGCCGGCTACAGCTTCGGCACCATTTATATCTGGAACAGCAATTACCGTCACCTGGTGGCCCGCCACGGGGACCGTATGATAGAAAAGCTGCGCTACAGCAGCGAACCGGCCTACACCGCCCCTATCGGCAGCGGCAGCGTACTCCCGGCCCTGGACGCCCTCAGAGAATACTGCGACAGCCGGGGCCAGCAGCTGATCCTCCGGGGCGTGACCCAGCGGCAGATGGACTCCCTGGAAAAGGAGTGCCCCGGCCGCTTTGAATACTCCGAAGACGTGGACTTCGCTGACTACATCTATCTGGCGGAGAAGCTGGCCACCTACTCCGGCAAGGCCCTCCACAGCAAGAAAAACCACTGCAACCGCTTCGAGGCGGAAAACGACTGGAAGTTCGTCCCCCTCACCCGGGAGCTCATCCCCGGCTGCATGGATATGATGGACCGCTGGACCGAGGATAACGCCCAGCGGCTGGACAAGAGCATAGTCTATGAGCACGAGGCCCTTATGAAGAGCTTCGCCGCCTATGAGAAGCTGGGCTTCGAGGGGGGCGTGCTCTACTCCGGGGACAGGATAGTGGGCTTCAGCATGGGCGAGTTCTGCCGCTGCGACTGCTTCGACGTCCACTTTGAAAAAGCCTACAGCGATATAAACGGCGCCTACCCCATGGTCTGCCGGGAGTTCACCCGCATGCTCATGGCAAGGCACCCGGAGCTGCTGTACATGAACCGGGAGGACGACATGGGCCTTGAGCCCCTGCGCCGCTCCAAGCTCTCCTACAAGCCGGAGTTCATGGTGAGGAAATACACCGCCAGGTGGATATATGGCTGAGTACATCCTGAGAGAATACCGCAGGGAGGACTTCCCCCGGCTGGTCAAATTGTGGCGGGATATCTTCGGCGACCCGGAGGAGCTGATATCCGCCTTCCTCCAGGTCCTTCCCGCCTTCGGCACCGGAGCCGTGGCGGAACGGGAGGGGCTGGCCGTTGGCGCCGCTTACGCCATTGACGGGATGGACATATGCGACGGCCGAGGCGGCAAAAGCCGCTGCGGCTATATCTACGCCGTGGCCGTCTCCCCGGAGCACAGGCATCAGGGCCTGGGCGCCGCTCTCAGCCGCCGGGCGGCGGAGCTTGCCCGGCTCAGAGGAGCACGGCTCATCTGCACCCTGCCGGCGGAGGAGTCCCTATATCCCTGGTACGGGAAGATACTGGGCCTCTCCTGCGCCCTGCGCCGCCGGGCCTTTACGGTACAGGCCGCGGCCCTGCTCCCCTGCCGGGCCGCCGGGCCGGAGGAATATCTGGCCGTCCGGGAAGAGCTGCTGAAAGGCAGGCCCCACCTGGGCCTGAACCGGGAGCTCATGGATTTTGCCGGGCTGTTCTACCGCAGCTTCGGCGGGGGGCTCTATCTCTGCGGCGGGGGAGTCTGCGCCGCCTACGGGGATAAAGAGCTTATCATAAGGGAGCTCATCGCCCCGGAGGGCCTGGCCCCGGAGAGCCTGGCCGCCTCCCTGGCCGCCTTTATGGGTGGGGAAAAGGCCCGGTATTATCTCCCCTCTCAGGAGGGCGAGGCCTATATCTCCGCCCCGGAAAACAGTCTGCCCCCGGACTTTATATGGAACCTGAGCTTCGACTGAAACCGTCCCCGGAGAATCATCAGGCATTTTACAATTATGAAACATTTTCTTGGTTTATTATGAAACATCTTTCCCCTATTATAATAACTGTAAGTGACAGTTTTTCATCTTTTTCATTT
>DVHY01000149.1 GCA_018711755.1 Candidatus Limivicinus faecipullorum
GCCCCCAGGGCCAGGCTGGCCTCCTCATATTCCCGGGGCACCGCATCAAGAGCCGTTTCGGAGACGGAGATTATACTGGGCAGTATCATCACCGCCAGCACTATCACCGCAGCCAGCAGGCTGTCTCCGGCAGGCAGTCCGAATAGTACCCGTATCCCCGGCACCAGTACCATCATGCCCACCAGGCCGTAGACCACGCTGGGTATGCCCGCCAGCAGGTCCACCACTTCCCGGATGACGGCGGCCAGCCTGCGGTCTGCTACCTTGGACAGGAACACGGCCATAAGGAAGCCTATGGGCACGCCTATTACTATGGCCCCGGCGGTGCCGTAAATACTGGTGAGTATCATGGGCAGTATGCCGTAGGCGGGATCACCGCTCTTGTTGGCCGGGTCCCAGTCGGCGCCGAAGAGGAACTGTATCAGCCCCACCTCTCTTATGGCGGGGATGCCGGATATTACGAGATAGGCAGAGATGACCAGCACGAAGCCCACGGCCACCAGGCCGCAGATTAGAAACAGTGCTTTCATAAACTGCTCCATCATGTCCTTCAGGCCATGCCTGCCTCGGATGTCCTCGCTCTTCCGGCGCTCTGCCTCCCTGTCAAGGGAGGCGCTGTTTTCCGCTGCCGCGGTTTTGAGGGGCAGTTCCATTTTGCCCTTCTCCCCTTTCAATGATATCCCTCGATTCAAGATACTCTCTCTTTCCAGGGCTGAGTCTGACAGAGGCGCAGATGCCCGTGCATCTGTCAGGCACAGCCCTTTACAGGGCAACAGCCCCCACTTTATGTGGGGGCCACTGCCATTTGGCCGGGTTTGCTTATCAGCCGTTGGCGCTGACGGCGCCGGCGGCGGCGATGATGTCTGCAACTTCTGCGCTCATGGCGTAGTCCAGGAAAGCCTGGGCAGCGGCGCTGAGCTCAGTGCCTTCAACGGTGACTATCACGAAGGGACGCTGGATGGCGAAGCTGCCGTCAGCCACAGTGGCCTCGGTGGGAGTCACGCCGTTGACTGCCACGGCCACCACGCTGTCATCCACGGCGGAGAGGCTGGCGTAGCCGATGGCGTTGGGGTTGGAGGCCACGTTGCCGATGACGTCGCCGGTGGAGCTGTACTCGTTGAGGTAGACACAGGCATCCTCAATGCCCAGGATTTCCTCAAAGGCGGAGCGGGTACCGGAGGCACTGTCACGGCCCAGGACTGCGATCTCGGCGTCAGGGCCGCCAACTTCGGACCAGTTGGTGATCTCGCCGGTGTAGATGGCTGCAATCTGCTCGGTAGTCAGGTCGGTGACGGTGTTCTCAGGATTGATGACCACGGCCACGCCGTCCTTGGCCACGATGTTCTCCACAGCGCCCTGGCCCTTCTCATCCTCGGAGAGAGCACGGCTGCTGAGACCCAGGTCGCAGGTACCTGCAAGGACGCCCTCGATGCCGGCGCCGGAACCGCTGCCGGTGTAGTTGATCTGCACGCCGGGATTGATCTCGTTGAATCCCTCGGTGAGAGCGGCGATCACGTCGGCCATGGAAGTGGAGCCGTTGACGTTGACGGTGCCGGAGAGCTCTTCGGCGGCAGGTGCTTCCTCTGCGGGAGCTTCGGTGGCGGGAGCCTGAGTGGCCTCCTCAGCTGCAGGCTCCTCAGCGCCGCAGCCCACCATCATGGTGAGAGCCATTACAGCGACCAATGTAAGAACGATTAGCTTTTTCATTTTCTTTGTTCCTTTCAATTCCTCATAATTCACACTGTGTCTTTCCTTGACACGCCTGTAATTCTAGTTCCCTTTTGTAAAAAGCAAAATCCGTACAGTGTAAAAAAATTTTAACGGAATCGGTTTACATAAGCCGCAAATTTTACCGGAATATTACAATACGAAAAGCCGCCCGGCACAGGCGGCAAAAATAAAAGGCAGCGCCGGCGGCGCTGCCTTTTGCATTCTATTAAATTTAAAAAATCAATAGTAACGCTTGTTTTTGTTCTTGCGTGCGGCCTCGGACTTTTTGCGGCGCTTCACGCTGGGGCTCTGGTAATACTCCTTTTTTCTCAGGTCGGCCAGAACGCCGGACTTAGCGCAGCTGCGCTTGAATCTCTTAAGAGCGTTGTCCAGAGACTCGTTTTCCTTGACATAAATTTCAGACATCTATTTCCCTCCCTCCAAATACGCCTTGCGGCGCTTCAAGGGCCAACAAATTGGCTTTTAACATCAGTATTATAACGGCTGAAAAGCCAATTGTCAACAATCACTTTTTAGGCTTAAGAATTAAATTGATGAGCTTATTTTTCACCACTATGGTCTTCACCAGCTCCATGCCCTCCATCTGGCGCTTTATCTTCTCGTCGGCGCAGGCGGCGTCGATGACCACCTGGTCTTCGGAGTCCACAGGCACCACAATGGTGGAGCGGAGCTTGCCGTTGACCTGCACGGCCATTTCCTTTTCGGCCTCGTGGGTCTTGCTGATGTCGAAGCTGGGCCAGGGCATCTCCATAGCCATCTTGCCGTACTTTGCCGCAAAGCCGGTGAGCTCCCACATCTCCTCCACCATATGGGGGGCAAAGGGGGACAGCAGCAGCATCAGCTGCTCCAGGTCGCCCTTGGTCAGGCCCTTGGAGTAGAACTCATTGACCATGGTCATGAGGGCCGCAATGGCGGTGTTCATCTTCAGGGAGTCGATATCCTCGGTGACCTTCTTGATAGTCTTGTGGATGATGGCCTCGTTAGTCTTGGACTCTCCGCCCTCCTTGGCTATATCCATCAGGTTCCAGCAACGGTCCAGGAAACGCTTGGAGCCCTTGACGGCCTCGTTGGACCAGGTGACGGCCTTCTCAAAGTCGCCGATGAACATGATATGCAGGCGCATGGTATCGGCGCCGTACTGCTCAACTATATCGTTGGGGTTTACCACATTGCCTCTGGACTTGGACATCTTCTCGCCGCCCTCGCCCAGAATCATGCCGTGGGAGGTGCGCTTGGCGTAGGGTTCGGGAGTGTGTACCACGCCGATATCGTAGAGGAACTTATGCCAGAAGCGGCTGTAGAGCAGGTGCAATGTGGTGTGCTCCATGCCGCCGTTGTACCAGTCCACAGGTCCCCAGTACTCCTCAGCCTCCTTGGACACCAGCTCCTTGTCGTTGTGGGGGTCCATATAGCGCAGGAAGTACCAGCTGGAGCCGGCCCACTGGGGCATGGTGTCGGTCTCACGCTTGGCGGGGCCGCCGCAGCAGGGGCAGGTGGTGTTGACCCAGTCGGTCATCTTGCTCAGGGGGCTTTCACCGTCGTCGGTGGGCTCATAGCTCTCCACCTGGGGCAGCACCAGAGGCAGCTGATCCTCATGCAGGGGCACCCAGCCGCACTTGGGGCAATTCACCAGAGGGATGGGCTCGCCCCAGTATCTCTGGCGGGAGAAGACCCAGTCGCGGAGCTTGTAGTTCACCTTCTGGACACCGATGCCCTTTTCCTCCAGCCACTTCTCCATGGCGGGGATGGCCTGCTTGACGGTCATGCCATCCAAAAAGCCGGAGTTGACCATGATGCCGGTGTCGTCCTTCAGGGTAAAGGCGCCTTCCTCGATGTTGCCGCCCTTGACCACTTCCACGATTTCGCAGCCGAACTTCTTTGCAAACTCCCAGTCACGGTCATCGTGGGCAGGCACGGCCATGATGGCGCCGGTGCCGTAGGTGACCAGGACGTAGTCGGATATGAACACGGGGATCTCACGGCCGTTTACGGGGTTTATGGCCTTGACGCCCTTGAGCTCAACGCCGGTCTTCTCCTTGTTCAGCTCAGATCGCTCGAAGTCGGACTTGTGGGCGGCTTCGTCCACATAGGCGGCCACCTCGTCCCAGTTGGTGAGGATATCCTTCCACTTGTTCACATAGGGGTGCTCCGGGGCAAGGACCATATAGGTGGCGCCGAATAGGGTGTCGGGACGGGTGGTGTAGACCACGATATCGTCGCCGCAGGTGGTCTTGAAAGTGACCTCGGCGCCGGTGGAGCGGCCTATCCAGTTCTTCTGCTGTATCTTCACCCGCTCGATATAGTCCAGGCCGTCCAAATCGTCTATGAGGCGCTGGGCGTACTTGGTGATAGCCAGCATCCACTGGCTCTTCTCCCGGCGCACAACTTCGCTGCCGCAGCGCTCGCACACGCCGTTGACCACTTCCTCATTGGCCAGCACGCACTTGCAGCTGGTGCACCAGTTGACGGGCATGGTGGTCTTGTAGGCCAGGCCCTTCTTGAAAAGCTGGAGGAATATCCACTGGGTCCACTTGTAGTAATTGGGGTCGGTGGTGTCCACGCAGCGGTCCCAGTCAAAACCGTAGCCCAGCATCTTCAGCTGCCGGGTGAAGTTGACTATATTCTTTGCCGTCACGTCGGCGGGGTGGATATGGTTCTTTATGGCATAGTTCTCCGTGGGCAGGCCGAAGGCGTCAAAGCCGATGGGGAAAAGCACATTGTAGCCCTCCATGCGCTTTTTCCTGGTGACGATGTCCATGGCGGTAAAGGGCCGGGGATGGCCCACATGCAGGCCCTGGCCGGAGGGATAGGGGAACTCTATAAGTCCGTAGAACTTGGGCTTGTCGCTGCCGGTGACGGCGGCGTAGGGCTTGCGCTCTTCCCATATATCCTGCCACTTTTTCTCTATTCTCGCAAAATCGTATTTCATGATGGATCAACTCTTCCTTTTTTAATTTCTGAATTATCTGTCCGTTGCCGCCCCATTTTGGTCAAAGCTGAGCCCGGGCCCTTTGGGCCCGGGAGCTTCAGCCTCAGGGGCTGGGAAGGGATGAGATATCCACCACCTCTGAGTCGCTCCAAAGGCGCTCCAGGTTGTAGAACTTTCTGGCCTCGTCGGTGAAAACATGGACTATGACGCAGCCGAAGTCCATGAGCACCCAGATATCCGAGCGCAGGCCCTCCCGGCGTATGGGGGGCTCGCCGGCCTCGGACAGCTGCTTGTCCACCTCGTCCACCAGGGCTTTTATATGGGTGGAGGAGCTGCCGTTGCAGATGACGAAGTAATCGGCCAGTACCGTTTGCTCCGTGGTCTTCAACACCTTCACGTCTCTGGCCTTCTTGTCGTCCAGAGCTTTGGCGGCTATGGCCGCTATTTGGGCGGGAGTAAGCATCTGATTCTCCATTCTGCCGCCGTAAAAGGGCGGCGCACTGTATGTATCTTTAACTGCCTTTGACTGCAAGTTTATGCCCGGCTGTACCAGAGGCAGGCCTCCACCGTATCCCTGTGGGGCTC
>DVHY01000150.1 GCA_018711755.1 Candidatus Limivicinus faecipullorum
GCGGTGAAGATAAACACGCCCACCACGACGCCGGAGATCTTACCGATACCGCCGGTGAAGGAGATACCGCCCACCACGCAGGCGGCGATGGCGTCCATCTCCCAGCCCTGGCCGTAAGCGGCGGAGCCGGAGCCCACCATGCGGATGCATTCCAGCCAGGAGCCGAAGCCGTAGAGGATACCGGCCATGACGAAGGCGCCCACGGTGACTTTGAACACGGAGATACCGGAGACGGAGGCGGCCTCAGGGTTGCCGCCCACGGCGTAGAGGTTCTTGCCGAAGGTGGTCTTGTTCCAGATGAACCAGACTATCACCACGGCGGCGATGGCCCACAGTATGATAGTGGGGAATTTACCTATACGGGGGATTATCATGCTGGGGATAGTGGTGTCAATGGCGCCGAAGGAGACGCCCTTGGTGGAGTAGGTCACCAGGCCGAAGATGACCAGCATGTTGGCCATGGTGGATATGAAGGGGTGCATCTTGAAGCGGGCGGTGAAGAAGCCTGCAATGGTGGTGAACACCGTGCAGAGCACTATGCAGACGATGAGGGCCAGGAACACCCGGGCCAGGACGGGCATGGTGCTGAAGTCAAAGACATGCCCAAATACGGAGCCGGTGTTGGGTCCGTTGTGCATGACTATGGTGGCGGCGGTCATGCCCATGCCCACCATACGTCCAATGGACAGGTCGGTACCGGCCAGGAGTATAAGTCCCGCCACGCCCAGAGCCAGGAACATTCTGGGTGAAGCCTGCTGCAGGATGTTGAGGATGTTGTTCAGCGTAAGCAGCTGCACATTGGGCCCCTTGACGATGGGGGTGATGATGCACAGGCCGATGAAGATGATGATTATGGCTATGTACAGTCCGTTTCTCAGCAGGAAGCTGCGGCGGTTGAAGGTGAACCTGTAGTTCTCCCAGCGTTGGGCCATGGACTGGCCAAAGGTGAACCGGGATATGCGCAGCAGGTCGATAAGATGATACTTATGGGCATAGGCGGCGTGGCGCCGGTCCTTTATCTGCTGCAGCTCCTTGTCCCGCTGCATCTTGGCGTCGAAGAGGCGGTTCTTGTGGACATATTTCTCGTCCTTGATCTCGTTGGCATCCTTCAGCTTTGCCAGGGCGCTCTCGTGCTCTTTCTTGAGCTCTGCCACAGCGGCGGCATACTTCTCCTTGACAATGGCGGTCTCGGCCTTGCAGCTGGCTGCCACCGCATTGTAGTAGTCCTTGGCGAAGTGCTCCTTCAGATAGCTCTCGGCCTGGGCCACCAGGGCGGACACTTCAGCCTTGTTCCGGCTCTCCACTTCCTTGGCCTTGTTGAGCTCAGCCTGGAGCGTCTCTCTCCTCTTGGCCTTTTCCTGGGGAGTATATATCTTGTCCCGCTTCAGAGTCTCCAGAGTGGCCTGGATATCCAGCACTTTGTTGGTGCCGTCCTCTCTCAGCGCATTGAGCTTTGCCTGGATATTACCGACATATTCGTCGATGGGCTGACGAAGCTGTGCTTCCTGTTCAGCCGAAAGTATTATTGTTTTCTCTGCTACCATTAGTGATTTCTCCCATCACAGATATTTTGCGCTAAGCCGCAAAAGCTCTTCCTGATTGGTGTCCTTGGTGTTGACTATGCCGGACAGATGCCCGTTGGACATGACGCCTATGCGGTTAGTGATGCCCAGTATCTCCGGCATCTCCGAGGAGACGACGATTATTGTCTTGCCCTGCTTGGCCATTTTTATGATCAGCTCGTATATCTCATACTTTGCGCCCACGTCGATGCCTCGGGTAGGCTCGTCCATCATGAATATCTGGGGTTCCCGCTCCAGCCACTTGCCGAAGATCACCTTCTGCTGGTTGCCGCCGGAGAGGCTGGTTATCATGTCGTCGGGGCCCATGCACTTTGTGTGCATGATCTTTATCTGCTTATTGGTGGCCTTCACCATTTTCGAGTCGGAGAGAGCCAGCCCTGCCTTGTACTGTTCCAGGCTGGCGATAGTGGTGTTGAAGGTCAAATCGCACTTGAGGAAAAGTCCGTTTGCCTTGCGCTCCTCGGTTATCATGGCAAAGCCGTGCTCTATGGCTTCCCTGGCGTCGTTAAAGTTCATCAGCCGGTTCTTGAAGTAGACACGACCGGCAGCTCTGGTACGCACTCCGAAAATGGTCTCCAGCAGCTCGGTGCGCCCTGCGCCCACCAGGCCGTATAGGCCGAATATCTCTCCCTCCCTCACATCGAAGCTGATGTCCTGGAGGTAAGGGGCATATTTGGTGGACAGGTGCTGCACGGACAAAATGGTATCGCCGGGGGTATTGTCCACCGGTGGGAAGCGGCTCTCCAGGGAGCGGCCCACCATGGCGGTGATGAGCTCGTTCATGTTGGTCTCGCCTATGGGCTTGGTCATCACCAGGTTGCCGTCCCGCAGAACGGACACTTCATCGCATATCTCAAAGATTTCGTCCATCTTGTGGGATATATATATCAGAGCTATGCCCTGTTCTTTCAGCATGCGCATCATGGAAAAGAGCTTGTCTACCTCCTGAACTGTCAGGGAAGAGGTAGGCTCGTCCAGAACGATCACCTGGGAATTGTAGGAAATTGCCTTGGCGATCTCGCACATCTGCCGCTGAGAGACGGACATATTCCGCATGGGCTGGCTGAGATCCACGGTCATGCCCAGCTTACGGAACAACTCTGCTGCTTTCTTCTTCATACCGCCTTCGTCCACAACGCCCATGGAATTGGTGGGATAACGGCCCAGGAACAGGTTGTCGGTCACATTGCGCTCCAGGCACTGGTTCAGCTCCTGGTGCACCATGGCAATGCCGTTTTCCAGGGCGTCCTTGGGCCCGGAAAAGCTGATCTCCTTACCGTTGAGGAATATGGTGCCTTCGTCCTTCTGGTAAGTGCCGAAGAGGCACTTCATCATCGTGGACTTGCCGGCGCCGTTTTCGCCCATCAATCCCATGACCGTACCCCGTTTGACGTCCAGATTGATGTGATCCAGGACCCGGTTGCGGCCGAAGGACTTGCTCATTCCTCGTATAGACAGCACGATATCGTCTTTCGCATCTGCCATTCTCATCACTCCCGTTTATGCAAAATAGGCTGGACAGGAAAGGACCGGTGGTCTAGCCCTGTCAGCCTTGTAAAAAAGCACGGGGAGAGGGATTCTTCGGCACTGAGAAATCCCTCCCAAATGTCGGAGAATATCCCTCTCCCCTATCGCATTAGCTGTTGGTTATGGTTCAGAGTTGAAAGCGCATCACTGGCTGAGCAGAGCAGTGTAGGAGGCGCCGTTGTCGGTCTTGACCATGTTGATGGCAAAGGCGTCGTAGAGGCTGGGATCGCTCAGGCGGTTGGTGATATTGGCTTCGGTCTGACCGTCGCCGCCGATGTAATCGACCTTCAGGTTGAGCAGGTCATCGTAGTTCTGGAGCAGGGGCTGGTAGGTGGAGCCCAGGAAGTTATCGGCGGAGTTGTAGATGTTCAGCCATACGCTCTTCTCGGGATGTGCGGTGGCATCCAGCTGGTTGCTGACGGGAGCATAGACCACGGTGGAATCCAGGAAGTCCTCGTAGTTCTCGGCGGTAACGGCCACGTTCAGGGCGTAGTAGGAACGGGCGGCCTCGTCGTAGTAGTAAACGTCGGGGCTGAGCACGTTGCCGGCATCGTCGGCGGTGCCTATACCGGTATCCATGTCAACGCCGTCCAGAGCGTTGCGCAGCACACGGAGGGTCAGGTAAGCCTGGACGTCGGCGTGCTGGCTGATGGTTCCGCCGTAGCCGTTGGCGATAGCGGCAACGGCGTCGGAGTTGGCGTCATAGCCGAAGGTGGGTACGCCCTCAGCCTGGGACCAGCCGTTGAACATGGCCATGCCCATGCCGTCGTTGTTGGAGGCGACGATGTCAATCTGATCGCCGAAGGAGGAGGACCAGGTGAGGATGGCGTTGCCGGCGGTAGCGGCATCCCAGGTAGCGCCGGCGGAGTTCTTCATCTCCTGAGAGGCCAGCTCACGGACCACGTAGGTGGTGCCGTTGATCTCCAGGGTGCCGTCCTGGACGGCGGTGGCAGAACCGTCAACATTGGTGCCGACGGGGTCGCTGTTGATGGCGCCGTCTACCTCAACGGCAGTGCCCAGAGCGGAGCGGACGCCGCGGGTACGGGCGATGGAGTCGTTGTGTCCGATGTCGCCGATGGCCAGGACGTATCCGATAACGCCGTCGCCGTTGCGGTCGATAGTGTCGATGTTGGCCTCTATGTACTCCTTGATCATGGTGCCCTGGAGCTCGGCGCCCTGGTTGGCGTCAAAGCCCACATAATAGGTATCCTCGTTGAAGGTCAGAGCAGCCATATCCAGCTCTCCGGTGGAGCTGTTGGAAGGCTGACGGTTGAACCACACAAGGGGCTTGTCCTTGTTGGCAACTTCAGTGGCGGCTTCTTCGGCAGGGGCCTCGGCAGCATCTTCCGCAGGGGCTTCCTCAGCGGGGGCTTCGGAACTGCCGCAGGCGGCAAGAGCAAACACCATGGCCAGAGCCAGAAGCAGTGCAAGCAGCTTTTTCATTGTACTTTTCCTCCATAAAAAAATTTACACTCAGGGCATATTTGCCTTGTGTAATGATTTTACCAGAAATATTTTAAATTACAATGTCTTTATTCACACAAAATGAGCAATATCTTTCGCTTATCCGTCTATTTGACCAAATCCAGTTTTCAAAATTTGTAGGTTTTTACAAGCAGCTTCTTTCTCCGCCGAAATTTTTTCTGTATCGGCCAAGGCCGGAAACTCTGTGGGAACATTGAAAATCGCCGGGAGCGGGGCTATAATAAAGGCGGTCCGCCGTGAGCCCCTCCAGGGGGGCGCAGCGTTTGACGCAGCTTCGGTGGGAGACGTTTTTCAGGAGGTCTGGGCCATTGAGCAGGATCATAGCCGTAGAAGATTTTTCAGCCCCGGAGCTGGACGTTTACGCCCGTCTTACGGAGAATCAGCTGGTGAACCGGGCCGAGCCGGACAAGGGCCTTTTTATAGCCGAGAGCCCGGTGGTGATAGAGCGGGCCCTGGACGCCGGCTGCGTGCCCGTCTCCTTTTTAATGGAAGAGAAGCATGTGGCGGGCAAGGGCCGGCCACTGATAGAGCGCTGCGGGGATGTGCCGGTGTACGCCGCCCCTCTGGAGGTGCTGGTGCAGCTCACCGGCTTCCACCTGACCCGGGGGATGCTCTGCGCCATGCGGCGGCCGAAGCTGCCCTGCCCCGAGCGGGTCTGTGACGGGGCCAGCCGTCTGGCGGTGCTGGAGAACGTGATGAACCCCACCAACATCGGGGCCATTTTCCGCTCTGCCGCCGCCCTGGGCATGGACGCCGTACTCCTCACCGACGCCGGCAGCGACCCTCTTTACCGCCGGGCGATAAGGGTGAGCATGGGCACGGTGTTCCAGGTGCCCTGGACCTATCTGCCCCAGGGAGAGGACTGGACGGAGTTCCTCCGCAGCCGGGGCTTCAAGACCGCCGCCATGGCCCTGTCGGCAGATTCCGTCTCTCTGAGGGACGCGGCCCTGAATTCCGAGGAAAAGCTGGCGGTGGTCCTGGGCACGGAGGGGGACGGCCTGGCGGCAAGCACCATAGCCCATTGCGACTACACGGTGCGCATACCCATGTCCCATGGCGTGGATTCACTGAACGTGGCGGCGGCCAGCGCCGTTGCCTTTTATCAGCTGGGAAAAACGGAGGAGGTATAAGGAGCATGGACAGAGAAGAGCGTCTGGAGGCCTTTGAAAAAATGCTGGCGGACACGGAGAAAAACTACGGCGATGCGCAGCGGAGGATGGATGAGCTCAGGGCCGCGGGCAAGGAGAAGAGCGCCACCTACCGGCAGTTCATGGGCAACAAGCTGCTGTACCGCCAGTTGCTGAGCATGTATGAGCTCTACGGGCTGAAGGAAAGGGAATAAAGATTTAAGAGGAGGCAGGCGCCTCCTCTTAATACACTGTCCAAAAGCCTCGCAGAGTTTTTTCGCCGCAGCGAAAAAATAATTTCAATCGTTTTCTGCGGCGACATGTGCGTCGCAGAAAACACCTCTCACGGAGCGGAGTGTCGAATTGTACGCCGTAGGCGTACAACCGAGGCATGAAGCGAAGTGCTATCCCTTTTGTCAAAGAAGGCATAGCCTTCTTTGACAAGCTGTCAAGAGGAGGCCGGCGCCTCCTCTTGATTATTTTCAGGCCTCGCTGTAGGGCTTCATCTGGGCAAAGCCGAAGACCCCGGAAGACACCAGCCAATAGCAGTTGTACAGCAGCTCGTCCAGGCTGAGCCTCTTCCCGTCCTGATACCACTTGGACACCATGCCGCTGATGGCCGAGACCGAGAAAGTCAGCGCATAGTCGAAGTTGGGGGTATCCGGTTCCAGGCCGAAGAGCTTGGTAAAAATAGGGGCGTAGAAATCCTTCAGCTTTTCCACGAAGCTGGAGTTGAGGCCGGTGGAGATGATGAAGAAGAGCCGTTCCCCCTCGTCCTCCATTATCCCGGCATAGGTCTTGGCGAAGGCCTTCAGGCTGACAGGGAAGCCCTTGGGGAAGACC
>DVHY01000151.1 GCA_018711755.1 Candidatus Limivicinus faecipullorum
GCGGCTGTCCAGCTTCGTCCTGCGGCTCAGGCCGAAGAGGCCCGCCAGGATGGCGTTGCCGCAGGCTATCACCGGCACCAGCTGTATAAGGGCCGGGCCCACCCCCAGGAGGAAGGCCAGGGCCGAGGAAAACAGGCCGATGCAGATGCCGGAGAGGGCCCCGGTGCGGGCGGCAAAGACAAAGAGCACGCAGTTGACCAGGCTGCCGGTGATGAGCTGGGTCACGGACAGGGGCCCTATCACCACCGCACCGGCGGGAAAGAGCTTGCCGGCCAGCTGGGCCAGGACCACCAGGGCTATGCCTATGGCGGTCTCCGCTATGAAGCGGACGGCTTTATGCTGAGTTCTCATTCCGTGGCCTCGGAAAGCCTTGCCGCATAGCTGCTTTCACCGGCGTTCTGCTTGGGGGCCTCGTCCTTATATTTCTTCACCGCGGCGGAGGCCGCTGCCACCGGGGCAATGGTGCCGGCGCCGGCTACGCAGCCGCCGGGGCAGGCCATACCCTCCAGCAGATAGCCGTTGCGCTTGCCCGCCTTGGCCATGAGCAGCATCTTCCGGCACTCACGCAGCCCGTCGCCAAACTCCATTTTCACTTCCGTGCCGGGCCTTATCTTGGAGATGTGGTCCGCCACGGCGGCGGCCACGCCGCCTACCACCGCAAAGCCCCGGCCGGCGCCGGTGCCCTGGTCAAAGTCTTTGTCCTGCTCGTCCGGCTCCAGGGTGGCAAAGTCCACTTCCTTGGCCTGGAACATGCCCTGGAGCTCCTCAAAGGTGAGCACAAAGTCCACGTCGGAACGGATGGTGCGCCGGGAGGCCTCCAGCTTCTTGGCGGCGCAGGGGCCCACAAAAACTATCTTGGCTTCCGGGTTGTCCTTCTTAACTATGCGGGCGGTGAGCACCATGGGCGTCAGAGCCATGGAGATATAGTCGGCAAACTCCGGGAACAGCTTCTTTGCCATGACGCTCCAGGCAGGGCAGCAGGAGGTGGCCATGAAGGGCTGCTTCTCCGGCACCTTCTCCAAAAAGTCCTCCGCCTCCTCTATGGTACACAGGTCCGCACCTACCGCCACTTCCACCGTGTCGGCAAAGCCCAGGATGCGCATGGCCTTGCGCAGCTTGGCCGGTGTGGCCCCCTCAAACTGGCTCACAAAGGCCGGAGCCACTATGGCGATTATCTTGGTACCGGACTTGATGGCCTGGATTATCTGGAATATCTGGCTCTTGTCGGCTATGGCGCCGAAGGGGCAGTTCACCAGGCACATGCCGCAGGAGACGCACTTGTTGTAATCTATGACGGCCTTGCCGTTTTCATCACTGCCTATGGCGTCCATGCCGCAGGCCTTGGCGCAGGGCCGCTCTATGCGGCTGATGGCGTCATAGGGGCACTGGTTGAGGCACTTGCCGCACTTGATGCACTTGCTCTGGTCAATGTTGCTCTTGCCGTCCTTGATGTAGATGGCCCCCTTGGGGCACACCGCCTGGCAGGGATGGGACAGGCAGCCCTGGCAGTTGGAGGAGACACGAATCTCCTTGGGAGGGCAGCCGTTGCAGGCAAAGGGAATGATATTAATAAGGGGCGGCTCATAGTACTTCTCGGGGATGTTGGCCTCCTCTATGCCGTCGCTGGCGGGGCCGTACTCGTCCGCCGTGCGCAGAGGCAGGCCGCAGGCCAGACGCAGACGCTCGGTGACTATGGCCCGCTCCAGGAAAATGTTGCTCCTGTACCTGGCTTCGCTGCCGGGCACTATCTTATAGGGCAGGCGGTCAATGCGGGAATAGTCCCCGCCCTCATAGGCCAGCTTGGCCACTTCCTTGAACACGCTGTTGCGAAGATCGTCAACTACGCTGTGGATTCCTCTCATATCCGTACCTCCGAAAAAGTGTTTTCCGAAAAAGCGTTCTCATCTTACGGGTATCCTGGCGGGCTCTCTTGTGGTATTGTCAATATTATCACGCACTTTTCTTTCAGTCAACTCGCTGTTTCATTTTGGCCGCAGCTTCTGTTATGTGCATAATTCAGCCGGACTTTCTTGTGGATTTCCCCCAGCTTTACTATAATATTGTACAAAGAACAGAGAAAAAAATCTTTAACTGGAGATGAAATATTCCCCGCTTTTTCCCTACTGTATAGTTGAAGCGGAAAGGAAGTTGTGTAAGAAGTGTTTTCTGCAACGCACACGCCGCCGCAGAAAACGATTGAATTCTTTTCGCTACGGCGGAAAAACTCTGCGAGGCTTTTTAGACAGTATTTATCCCCATCCCAAACGGGATGGGGATTGTCTGCATTATATCAAGTTATATCATATATAGAAGCTGCCGCCGCTGTTGAAAAACCAGATGAAGTAATAGCCCACCATCAGGTGGCCCAGCAGCAATCCCAAACCGATGAGGCACAGCAGCGCTCCTCCGGCCTTCCTCTTTGCAAGGCTCTCCTGTATCATCCGCCACAGCAATCCTATGCCAAGGCCGAAAACACAGGTGTACAGGCTCAAGCTGCCCCAGCTGAAGTTGCCGTCGTTGGCCCGGTAGCCCGTCTCCGTGAGGAAGACCGCCTCCAGGATGGACACCAGCAGCACCAGCAGGAACAGGCCGCTCTCCTCCTTTTTCTTCTCCCGCCGCAGCTGCAATGCCAGAGTGTATATGGGCAGCAGCAATGAGCGCAGATACATCAGGGCCAGACCCCCCGCCTGGCTCAGGCTCAGGCGCTTTATGGCTATGGAGGATTCGCCCTGGACGCCCTCTATGCCCATGTCCTCCAGTATCTCATTGCCGCTCTGGGAGAAGGAGCGGCTGAAGAGCATGGCGTACTGGCCTATGCAGATGAGCCCCGCCGGCACCACCGCCAGACCCAAAAGCACCTCGTTTTTCAGGTACTTGCCTCTGTATTTTATGAAGTCGTAGATAAGCAGGCCCAGGAGGGCGGGGCAGAAGGCAAAGGCAAAGTTGGGCTTGAAGCCCGTGGCCACCAGGAAACTGAGCATGAAGCCCAGCCAGTTGGCCCGGCCTATGCTGCCGTGGCGCTGCTGCCAGCAGCGGAAAAAGCCGATGAAGCTCAAGGGTATGAAGCTGCGGCTGAAAAGCACCGTCATGTTGTGGTAGAGATTGCCGTTGTAGGCGTTCAAATAGATGCCCGTCTGCACCCCGGGGATTATCCAGGGGCCGCAGAGATGGGCCAGGGCCGAGGCCAGGAAGGCCTCCGTCCGGCTCAGCCGGGGCAGCAGGTATCTTATGAATACCGCAAGGGTGAAAAGGCCGATAAGGTTATTCACCGTCAGGCTCACCGCCAGAGCCCGCTGGGCGAAAAACTCCCCGCCCAGATAAAAAAGCTGGATGAGCAGGCTGCTCAGGCCGTAGTCGTTGTGGCCCAGGGCCAGCTTTATATGGGCCGGCACGTCGGAGAACACCAGGCCCGTACAGGCGCAGTAAAACACCTTCCACCACTTGAAGCAGAGGAAAGCCGTAAACACCAGGCTGAATACCGCCAGGGGAAGCTCAGTTTTCCGTTTTGCGCCCAGTTCCTCCATGTCTTTCTTACCTTTCCCTCTTTATAGCATGCAAGGGGATTATAACCCAAAACAGGGAAAAGAACAAGCCCGCAGCCTCAGCCGTCTATGAGCTTCAGCTTTTCCGTCCTGCCCATTAGTTCATAGTACCTGCGCCAATCCTCAAGGCGCTGGAGGGGGATGTCCTCGCCCCCCAGGGATATGTGCTCCGCCACCTGCTCCGGGCGCAGGGAGCAGTCGTAGTCCACACCGTCCCTGACAATGACAAAGCCCGCCATCACGTCCACTTCCACCCCGTCCACCACGAACTCCAGGAAATGCCGGGTCTTGTAGCCCGGGTTGGGCTTCGGCGGCAGCAGCTCCCCCAAGGCGCACATCCGCCTCTTCACCGCCTGGATATCCGCCTCCCCCGCCATGATGTCTATGTCGTGGAACTCGTGGGCGCGGCCCTTGAAGTACAGCAGCAGGGAGCCCCCCAGAGCCCACAGGACGCCCTCCTCATTCAGGGCATGGGCAATGCGGCAGAGGACCGCCAGCTTTTTCTCCCGCTCCCCCATATCTTCTCTCCTCCTCCGGCTGTTTATAACAGCAGTATATCAGACGCCCATCCCGGGGGCAAGCTCCCGGCGGTAAAAAGAGAGAGCGGTTTTCCGCTCTCTCTTGCTGCCGTATGTATCACTTTCTGTTCCCTTTACTTTCTGTTCCTTCTCTGTACGGTGTAGACATAGGCGCCTATGCCCACCAGGCCCAGCAGGGCCAGCATCAGCACGATCTGCAAAAAGGCGCTGCCCGCATTGGTCTCATGGGGCTCATGGACCGTGACGGTGTGGGTGGGAGAGGGGCTGGCGCCGGAATCGGGGGAGGCGCTGGGAGAGGCGCTGGCCGTAGGCGAAGGGCTGGGGCTGGGGCTGGCCGTAGGCGAAGGGCTGGGGCTGGAGCGCTCCGCCACCTGCACGGTGAAGCTGGTGCTCTTGCCCTGGAAGTTCACGGTCACGGTCTGGCTGCCGGCGCTGCTGAACACCATGGGGCTGCAGGTGAAGCCCTGGCTCACGTCGGTGATCTGCTTGTTTGTGACCACCCGCACGGACAGGCCGGTGGTATCCAGTCTGTCGCCCACGGTGTAGCTGGTCTTGGCAGGCAGGCTGGAGATGCTGATGCTCTGCACCACTTCCTTATCCTCCTCCACCTGGACGGTGAAGGTGCAGCTCTTGCCCTGATACTTCACGGTTATGGTCTGGGTGCCGGCCACCCCCAGCACTGCCGGGGAGACCTCCAGGCCGCCGGTGACGTCATAGTAGCCCTGGTCGGTATAGACTCTCACGGAGAGGCCGTCGGTCACAAGCCGGTCACCCTCCTTGTACTGGGTCTTGGTGGGCAGGGTCAGGACCCCGATGCCCTGGATGACCGGCTCATTGTTCTCCACGGTGACGGCAATGGTGGAAGATATCACCGAGGAGGAGCCGTTGGCGCCGGTGTTGGTGACCACACAGAAATAATAATTGGTGCCCTCGCTGCTGGTGTCGGCATAGTAATTGCTGCCGGTGGCGTTTACGATAAGGGTGCCGCTCATATTGGTGCCGTCCAGGCTGCGGTACCACTGGTAGCTGAGAGCTCCCCCGTCCGGGGACTGGGCCGTGACGGAGATGACGGCTATATCTCCCGGGCTGCATTTCACGTCGGCACAGGTGTAGACCGTGGGCTCCGAGGCCGTCCCCGGCGCCAGGTCCATGGCATAGGCTCCGGGGGCGGCGGCCAGGAGCAGCAGCAGCGCCAGAGCTATAGAAACAAGTCTTTTTTTCATCTTTTTATCCATGTCCTTTCTGCTTCGAAGTAGTAATACCATATCCTCAAACCATTGTCAACAGTTGTGAAGCCACAAAAACTATGCTAAAATAAATCTTAAGCAAGCGACGGAAAGGAGGCTCTCCATGGCCTATACTCAGTGGTACAAAGAGATGTCCGTCTACCATATCTGGCCCCGCAGCTTCCGGGACGGCAACGGAGACGGCATCGGCGACCTCTACGGCGTGCTTGAAAAGCTGGACTATATAAAGAGCCTGAACGTAGACGCCATCTGGTTTTCCCCGCTCTATCCCTCCCCCAACGCCGACTACGGCTACGATATAGCCGACTATAGATCCATCCACCCGGACTTCGGGGACCTGGAGCTCTTCCGCCGGGTGCTGGAGGAGGCCCACAAAAGGGGCCTGAAAGTCTTCATGGACCTGGTGGTGAACCACAGCTCCGACCAGCACCCCTGGTTCAGGGAGAGCCGCAAAAGCCGGGACAACCCTTACCACGGCTATTACCACTGGCGGCCGGGCCGCCGGGGCAGAGGCGGCAGACGCCTGCCCCCCAACAACTGGACCAGCATCTTCGAGGGCGGCGCTTGGGAATATGACAGTGATTTAGACGAATACTATCTCCATTTGTTCGCAAAAAAGCAGCCTGATTTGAACATGGACAATCCCAAGGTCCGCGCCGAGGTGAAGGACATTCTCCGCTTCTGGCTGGACATGGGGGTGGACGGCTTCCGGGAGGACGTGGTCACCTTCATTGCCAAGGCCCCGGGTCTGCCCAACGCCTACCCCAGGCTGCCCATAGCCAACGGCATGAAGTACTTCTCCAACCGGCCTGAGGTCTACGGCTATCTGAAGGAGTTCAGGGACGAGGTGCTGAAAAATTACGACTGCTTCACCGTGGGAGAGAGCCCTCTCACCAATGCGGACATCGCCCTGCGCTATGTCACCGAGGGGGAGGGCCAGGTGCTCAACGAGATGATAGCCTTCTCCCACATGGAGGCGGACTGCTTCATGACGGACATGCTCCGCCTGCCCTTCAATCTCAGGAAGATGAAGCGGGCCTTTTCCGACTGGCAGTACAAGCTCGCCGGCAGGGGATGGAACGCCCTGTACATAGAGAACCACGACCACGCCCGGATAATCAGCCGCTACGGCAGCGAGGACTACCCGGTGGAGAGCGGCAAGCTGCTGGCGGCCATGTACATACTCCAGCGGGGCACTCCCTTCATTTACCAGGGCCAGGAGATAGGCATGACCAACATCCGCCTGCCGGAGATAGGCATGTACAAGGACGTAGCCAGCCACAACAACTACCGCATATTCTCCAGGCTTGCAGGGAAAAAGAAGGCCATGGAGCTGCTGAAGGACACCAGCCGTGAGAACGCCCGCACCCCGGTGCAGTGGGACTCCACGGCCAACGCCGGTTTCAGCAGCGCAGAGCCCTGGTTCCCGGTGAACCCCAATTACACCGCCGTGAATGTGGCCCGGCAGGAGGCCGACCCTCACTCCCTTCTGAATTTCTACCGGCAGCTTCTGGCCTACAGGAAGTCGGAGCCCCTGGTCCTGTATGGGGACTATAGGGAGCTTCGCCCCAGGGACAGGCATTTCTATGTCTATGAGCGCAGCTATCAGGGCAGGCGGCTGCTGGTCATCTGCCATTTCAGTTCCCGGCCCCACCGCTTCAAAGCCCCGGAGAGCACGGAGCTGTCCCGGGGAGAGCTGCTGTTTTCCAACTATCCGGGCAGTCCCCTTCAGGGCGAGGGCTTCACCGCCAGGCCCTGGGAACTGCGGGTGTACAGGTTCTGAGCTTTTCCTGAGCATGAGACAGAGAGGATAAAAATATGAACAGCATAAAAGAGAAAGCCTATGCCAAGCTGAACATCTCCCTGGACGTGTCCAGCCGCCGTCAGGACGGCTACCATGATATGGTGATGGTGATGCAGACCATATCCCTTTTCGACCAGGTGGAGCTGAGCCTGGACGACAGCGGCAAGGTCCGGGCCAGGACCAACCTGCCCTTCATCCCCGGGGACGAGCGGAACCTGGCGGTAAAGGCGGCTTTGAAGTTTCTGGAGGCCACCGGCCATGAGGGCCAGGGGATGTTTATAAGAATAGAGAAAAAGGTGCCTGTGGGCGCTGGCATGGGCGGCGGCTCCTCCGACGCTGCGGCGGTGCTGCGCTCTCTGAACCGGCTCTACGGCTCTCCCCTGTCCGGGGAGCAGCTGCTGGAGCTGTCCTGCGCCGTGGGCTCCGACGTGGCCTTCTGCGTGGCGGGAGGCACCGCCCTGGCCACCGGCCGGGGGGAGAAGCTCCGGCCCCTGCCCCCCCTGCCGGACTGCCTCTTCGTAGTGTGCAAGCCGGAATTTTCCATCTCCACCCCGGAGCTGTTCCGCAAGCTGGACCAGGTCCCCCTGCGCCGCCACCCGGACACCGCCGGGCTCCTCTCCGCCATCGAGCAGGGGGACCTGGGCCAGATGTGCCGCAGGATGTACAATGTCTTCGAAGATGTGGAGGACCGGCGCATGCGCACGGTATCGGAGATAAAGAGCCTGCTTCTGGACCACGGGGCCCTGGCTGCGGTGATGACCGGCACCGGCTCGGCAGTGTTCGGGGTCTTTCCCAAAGATAGCGAGACCGGCGAGGTGTGCTCCCTTCTCCGCCGGGAGTACGGCTTTTGCGAAAGCGCCCGCTGCGTGGGAAGGCTTCTGGATTGAGCCGGCAAAAAAGCCTTGCAAGCCGCCTTGCCCTGTGATAAAATAAGCCCGCCTTGCGGCAGACAGTTCGTGACCATCCTGTCTATAAATAAAACTAGGGACGAAAACAAGTATCATTTGAAAAGTTATTTGTTTGGGCGCGCCCTGGAGGTGCGCCCTTTTTTTGTCCGGAGGTGATGAAAACGGATATAAAGAATATGGACAAGACCCAAAAGCTCTGCTTTTCCGCCCTTGTCATGGCCATATACATAGTACTCATGTATCTGACCCAGAGCTTTGCTTTCGGCCAGTACCAGCTGCGCATAGCTACGGCCATATATTCCCTGGCATATCTGTTTTCGTTCCTGGTGGCGCCGCTGGCTCTGGCCAATCTGCTGTCCAACCTGCTCATGGGCGGCTTCGGCTTTTTTGACATCCTTGGCGGCGGCCTGGTGGGCCTGCTCACCGCCGGCTGCTGCGCCTGGCTGGGCAAAAAGCGGCTGAGCGCCGCTCTCACCGCTCTGCCCGTCACCCTCATCCCCTCCCTGGGCGTGGCCTCCTGGCTGAGCTATCTGCTGGAGCTGCCCTACTGGGTGACGGCGCTGAGCCTGCTGGTGGGCCAGTTCATCTCCGGCATAGCCGGAGCCCTGCTCAGCTCGGCCCTGAAAAAAATCTGGAAATTTCAATAAGGAGGAACAACACATGAGCGGCAGAAATTCCGCCGAGGCCGAGGGCCTCACCCTGCTGGGAAACAAAAAGACCGTGTATAAAAGCGACTACGCCCCGGAGGTGCTGGAAACCTTCCTGAACAAGCACCCGGACAACGACTATTTCGTGAAGTTCAACTGCCCGGAATTCACCAGCCTCTGCCCCATCACCGGCCAGCCGGACTTCGCCACCGTCTACATCTCCTATGTGCCGGGAGAGCGCATGGTGGAGAGCAAGTCCCTGAAGCTGTACCTCTACAGCTTCAGAAACCACGGGGACTTCCACGAGGACTGCATGAACATCATCATGAAGGACCTGATAAAACTCATGGACCCCAAGTACATCGAGGTCTGGGGCAAGTTCACCCCCCGGGGCGGGCTCTCCATAGACCCCTACTGCAACTACGGCAAGCCCGGCACCCGCTGGGAGGAAGTGGCCTGGCAGCGGCTGAGCATGCACGACCTGTACCCGGAAAAGGTGGACAACCGCTGATTTTCAAACTTCGGTTTAAAATATGCAAAAACCGTCCAAGCTATGTACATACATTACATAGCAAGGACGGTTTTTTATATGTTCAAGACCAAGATAAGATCCCTGAAGCTCTGGGAGACGGCTATGCTCATCGCCCTGTCCCTGGCCGCCCTGACGGCTCTCTGGGCCCAGGGCCGGCAGAATTCTCTCAGTGAAAAGCTGGTGCGCTTTCATGTCATCGCCGTCTCCGACGACGAATACGAGCAGCAGCTGAAGCTGCGGGTAAGAGACGCCGTGCTGGAGTATATCTCCCCCAAGCTGGAGGCGGCGGAGAGCGGCGCCCAGGCCAGGGAGATACTGGCCTCGGAGCTGGACAATATCCGTGAGACTGCCCAGACCGTGTCCGAGGGCCGGGGCGTCACCGTCACCCTTACCCGGGAGAACTACCCCACCAAGAGCTATGAGGGCTTCACCCTCCCCGCCGGGGAGTACCAGTCCCTGCGGGTCATCCTGGGCGAGGGCCAGGGCCACAACTGGTGGTGCATAGTCTTTCCTCCCATATGCCTCTCCGCCGCCCAGGCGGATACCGTGGAAGAACAGCTGGGGGAGGAGGACTTCCGCCTTATCAGCGAGGACGGGGGCTATGAGCTGCGCTTCAAGGCCTTGGAGCTCTGGGGAGAGCTGTTGGAAAAACTGGGCTGAGGCCCCGGGAACTGTTGCGCCGGGGCTCAGGGCCGTGTATAATATTCCCGTAAAATAAAATATACGGGAGGAATACGCCATGAAGCTGTGCAATATTTCCGTAGCCGGTGAAACGCACCTGGCTTTGGTCACGTCCCGGGGCATCGTGGACCTGCAGGCCGCCGGCTATAATGGGAGCATGATGGAGCTCATCTCCGGCGGCCAGGTCCGGGCATTGGATAAATATGCGCAGGACGAGAGCCTGCCGGTGGTGGAAAGGCCCGTCTTTGCCAACGTGGTGGAGCCCATAGGAAAGCTGCTCTGCGTGGGGCTCAACTACCGGGCCCACGCCGCCGGTATAAACATGAAGGTCCCGGACTTTCCCATCCTCTTCTCCAAGTTCGCCAATGCCCTGGTGCCCTGCGGCGCTCCGGTGGAGCTGCCAAGCTGGGAGAGCAGCTATGACTACGAGGCGGAGATCGTCATCGTCATGGGCAGGGAGTGCTGGAACGTGGATGAAAAGCAGGCCAAGGCCTCCATCTTCGGCTATACCTGCGGCAACGACTTCTCCCTGAGAGACGCCCAGATGCGCAGCGGCCAGTGGCTCATCGGCAAGACCATGCCCGGCTTCGGCCCCTGCGGCCCCTGCATAGTCACCGCCGACTCCTATGACCCGGACAGGCCCAAGGCCATCCGCAGCTATGTGAACGGCCAGCTGCGCCAGGACGGCAGTACCGGCGACATGATATTCTCCTGCGCCAAGATAATCAGCTACGCCTCCAGGTACATCAAGCTCTGCCCCGGCGACCTGATCTTCACCGGTACCCCCAGCGGCGTGGCCCTGGAGGGTGAGGAAAAGCACTGGCTCCGCCCCGGCGATGTGGTGGACGTGGAGATAGAAGGCATAGGCACCCTCCGCAATCCCCTGGTGTAAGTTTGCCGCTTCCCATAAAACAGAATACCTAAGGAATTTTTCCCCGGCTCCTTCCAAAGCTTTGGGCTCCCCCCGGCCCTACCTTGGGAAGAGCCGGGGATTTCTTTGCTTTTGCCCCTTGACACGCATCTTCTACTGTTGTAGAATATATACAGTTACTACAGATGTAGAATATTATGGAGGTGAATAACCGTGAAGGACTTTCCCCATCTCCCCGACGCCGAGCTGGAAGTGATGCAGATAATCTGGGACAAGGGGGGCGGCGTCTCCCGGCAGGACGTTGAGCGGGAGCTTTCCGCCCGGCGCAGCCTGGCCCCCACCACCATCCTCACCTTTCTTACCCGCCTGTGTGAAAAGGGCTTTCTCAGGGCGGAGCGGGAGGGCCGCAGTAACCTGTACAGCCCCCTCATCTCCCGGCGGGACTATCTGGCCCGGGAGAGCCGCAGCATTCTGGATAAACTCTTCGGCGGCTCTCTTAGCTCCTTTGCCCTGTCCCTCAGCGATGCCGGGCTGAGCAGGAAAGAGCTGGATGAGCTCCGGGAGCTTTTGGAGAGGGATGAGCTATGAGTTTTTTTGAAAGCCCTCTGTTCTTCAGACTCTTTGTAGGCCTTTTTTTGAGTGCCTTGGTGGCCTGGGGCTATCGCCGCAGCCGGCGCTATGAAGAGGGAGCTCCGGCCTCCATTGCCTATGGCGACGCCCCCGCCGGGCACAAATATACCTATGTGTACCTTAATCCCCTTTACCTGCCCATAGCCCTGGGTGTATATCTGCTCCTTATCCTGGTTCTGGGCCTGTGCAATCTCTGGGGCATGACCGTGATCTTTCTGGGTGCAGTGCTCACCATAAACATATATTTCATTCTACTGCTTCTGCTCCTGCCCCTGCTGAGGCATTTCTTTTCCTCCCGTGCCTGCGCCGTTTTGTGGCTTCTGCCCACCTTCCTTTTCTATAATCCCGCCGTGCCGGACAATCTGGCCAGGGAGGCCTTGTGGACCCTCAAGCTGCCTCCCGACTTTCCCCGCCTGTTCATGGCTGTCTATCTCCCGGTGGCCCTGGTCATCTTCGGCTGGAAGCTGCTGGCCAACCACCTGTTCTATAAACGCACCATGGCCTCGGCCCGGGAGATAACTGAGGGCCGGGAGCCGGAGCTGTTCAAAGCGGAACTGGAGCGGGTGTCCTACCTCAAGCCGGTGAAGCTCTGTTACTGTGAGTCCATCAGCTCTCCCCTTTCCATGGGCTTCTATGACCAGACCCGGGTCACTCTCCTGCCCCGAAGGGAGTATACGGAGCAGGAGCTGGACTTCATCTTCCGCCACGAGGTCTGCCATCTCCAGCGCTGCGATATCCACACCAAGGTCTTTCTGGCCTTCTGTCTGGCTTTCTGCTGGTTCGATCCCCTGGTGTGGCTGGCGGTGCGCCGGGCCGCGGAGGACCTGGAACTGGCCTGCGACGAGCTGGTGCTGGAGGGCCTGGGCCGTGAGGAGCGGCAGGCTTACGCCCGTCTGCTTCTCATGAATTCCGGCAAGGCCCCCGGTTTTACCAGCTGTCTCTCCGCCGCAGGGCGCACCATGCGCTACAGGCTTAAAAACGTGGTGGAGCCACGAAAACGCCGTCCCGGAACCCTGCTGCTGGCTACAGTGATGTTCCTCTGCGTCATGGGCTACGGCCTGGTGATGTTCAATATATAGTGTCAAACACATTGTAACCCCGGCGGAATGCTCCGCCGGGGTTTCTTGTCTTATCATAATTTTCAGTCCGGCAGGAACACCGTAAAGGTACTGCCATTGCCCGGTTCGCTCTCCACTCTCACGCTGCCGCCGTGGAACTGGGCTATCTCCTTCACCATGGCAAGGCCCAGACCGCTGCCTCCGTCCTCGCCCCGGGAGCTGTCCGCCTGCCAGAAGCGCTTCCACACCTTGTCCAGGTCTTCCTTGGCTATGCCTATGCCGTCGTCGCTGACGGATATCTCTGCCCCGTCCTTCAGCTTCTTCAGACTCAGGAGGATGTGTCCCCTGTCTTTGCCGTATTTATAGGCGTTTTGCAGCAGATTATGGACGACCCGGGAAATGAGAGCGGCATTGAATTTCAGGGAGACCTGGTCCTCTATCTCCGTTTTCAGCTCTATGCCCCGGTCATTCTCCGGTACAAACTCGTTGGCACACATTTCCACAAAGGCGCTGATATCCCCTTCTTTCATGGGATAGCGGTCAGTGCCGTGGTGCATTCTGGTCAGACCCAGCAGCTGCTGCACCAACTGGGACATTCCCTTGGCTTGCTCCTCGATGATGCCTATGGAGGTTAGAAAATCCTCCTTGCTCTCGTCCTTGCGCCGGGAACGGTCGCACTGGGCCAGGATGATGGTGATAGGGGTACGCAGCTCGTGGGAAGCGTCGGAGACGAACTGGCTCTCAGCAGTGAAAGACTGCTCCAGCCGCTCAAACATTCGGTCGAAGACCCGTCCCAGCCTTCTCAGCTCCTTGGGCCCCCGCTTCAGGGCCAGCCTGCGGCTCAGGTCGCCCCCGTCGGAGATGTCGTTGGCTATGCCTATCATCTTGTCCATAGGCCGGAAGGACAGCCAGGCTATGAGCCAGCCCCCGCCTACCGCCAGCAGCAGCAGGCCCGGCACTATGCTGAGGGTGAGTATCAGGATGGTGCGCATGAGCCCAGAGTGATCATTGGCATTTATAACGCCTCTTATCCATATACCGGTGACATCCATGTCAACGTAGCTGTCATATATGTAGTATTCTGTTTCATCAACAAAAACACTTCGCATCACATTTGCCTCCAGAGGCAGTTGGATATCCACCTCCTGAGGCATGGCGCCCATAAGTACCTCACCCTGGTCATTATAAAAATTGCAGTATACCCCCCGGCTATAGGCGTCCAGGTCGTCCCACTCAAAGCGGCCGTGGTCAAACTCCACGTCCCCGGCGTTGGAGAGCACCACCTTCACCAGGCGTCCCGCCGGGTCGTCGCTTATAGTATTGGCGTTTATCACCAGCACAAACACCAGCACCATGGCCGCCATCAGCAGTACCATCAGGGTGAACCACAAAGTCATCCTCATTTTTACCGAAAGCATAGGCCTGCTCCTTTACTTCTCCTTCAACACCCAGCCGGTGCCCCAGACGGTGTGGATGAGCTTTTTTGAAAAGCCTGTATCCATTTTCTTTCTGAGATAACCCACGTACACGTCCACCACGTTGGTGCCCCCCTCGTAGTCGTAGTTCCAGAGATTGTTCTCTATCATCTCCCGGGACAGCACCACTTCCTTGTTTCTCATCATGTATTCCAGCAGGGAAAATTCCTTGGCGGTAAGCTCGATATTCTTCCCGGCCCGGGTAACGGTCCTGGTGTTGCTGTCCAGGCTCAGGTCGGCTATGGTATATACGTTGGAGCGGTTGCCGGTGTACTTTCTGGCCATCACCCGCACCACCGCCATAAGCTCCTTGAAGTCAAAGGGCTTGGTGAGGTAGTAGTCTCCCCCGCTCTCCAGGCCCTGCACCTTGTCCGCCACGGCGTCTCTGGCGGTGAGAAACAGCACCGGGGTGTTGTCCCCCCGCTCCCGCAGCTTCCTCACCAGTGTAAAGCCGTCCATCTTAGGCATCATCACGTCCAGTATCATCACGTCGTACTGGGCACATTCCAGATACTCCAGAGCCTCCAGGCCGTTATAGCAGCTGTCCACGCTGTAGCCCTCATCCTCCACCGCCTCGCTTATTATCCTGTTCAGATGCTTTTCGTCCTCCACCACGAGTATGCGCATCCTTCCGCCTCCTCTCCGTATCGCTCTTTATGATAGTCCGAATTATTAATAAATCTATTAATATGCCCCTAGATCCCCTCCGGGCCCGGGCCGCCTGCTCTCCGCTACGGAAGTCCGGATCGGGGGCTGTTTTATGTTTGTTCTGATTTTAATTCTTTTCTTAGAATATTACAATATACTTTGCCCATAAACAGTACAAGGAGAAAAGAGATGAAGAGAGTACTTAAGATATCCCTGGTGGTCCTGGTCCTGCTTCTGGTCCTTGGCGGCGCCGTGGGAGGCTATTTCATCCATCGCCACAACAGCCTGTATATAGGCCGGGACAAGGCCCTGGAGATAGCCCTCCGGGACGCCGGGGTAGACCACTCTGCCCTGAGAGACCGAGACATTGACTTTGACTCCGGCTACGGCTCTGCCTGGTACGACGTGGACTTTGAGACGGCAGGCATGGAATACGAATACTCCCTGGATGCAGTAACCGGGGAGATAGTTTACCGGTACGCAGAGCCCGAGCACGGCTGAAAAAAGCTCATCAGCTTTCTTTCCAATATCTTTCCCCCATTCCATTTTCCCATCTTACACCCCTGAGGAGGGCGCCGGCGCATCCGGCGCCCTCGTGTTATATCCCCCATGTTATATTTGCCGTATTTTTGTTGCATAAAAGCAGGCAACTCTTTTTTTCTATTGACATTTTCCGGGAATATGTTAAAATTTTTTCGACTTTTTCCAAGGGGCTGAGCTTTTGCTTTTCAATTCGCTGCAATTTCTGATTTTTCTGCCTATAGTTGTGGCAGTTTATTATTTAATCCCCCGGCCTGCAAAGCACCTCTGGCTCCTGGCTGCCAGCTACTATTTCTACATGTGCTGGAACGCGGCCTATGCTTTGCTGATGCTGCTGTCCACCGCCGTCACCTATCTGTGCGGTCTGGGTCTGGACGCTCTGGGCCGCCGGGAGCTGCCGGCTTTGAAGAAGCTGCGCCTGCGCAGGACCGTGCTGTGGGCCAGCCTCCTTATAAACCTGGCCATCCTCTTCTTTTTCAAATACTTCAACTTCGCCGTGGACAGCCTCAACGCCCTGCTCATCCATGCAGGGCTCCAGCTGAACCGCCCCTCCTTTGACGTGCTGCTGCCTGTGGGCATCTCCTTCTATACCTTCCAGGCCCTGGGCTACACCATAGACGTCTACCGGGGCGATATCTACGCCGAGAAAAATTTCTTCCGCTACGCCCTCTTCGTCTCCTTCTTCCCCCAGCTGGTGGCCGGGCCCATCGAGCGTTCAAAGAACCTTTTAAAGCAGCTGGCCGTGCCCAAGAAATGCTCTTATGACAATCTCCGGGAGGGGCTGCTGCTGATGCTGTGGGGCTTCTTCCTCAAGATAGTCGTAGCCGACCGTCTTGCACTTTTTGTGGACACCGTATATGGTCAGGATTATCAGAACTTCGGCGGCGTCATCGTCATTATTGCCACCGTTTTCTTTGCCATTCAGATATACTGCGATTTCGGCGGCTACTCCTCCATAGCCATGGGCGCTGCCAAAATGCTGGGCATAGACCTGATGGAGAACTTCAATACCCCCTATCTGTCCATGAGCACCGCCGAGTTCTGGAGGCGCTGGCACATCAGCCTCTCCACCTGGTTCCGGGACTACGTGTACATACCCCTGGGCGGCAACAGGAAGGGGCGAGCCAGGAAGTATCTCAACCTAATAATAACCTTCGGAGCCAGCGGCCTGTGGCACGGGGCCAACTGGACCTTTGTGGTCTGGGGACTGCTCAATGGCCTTTACCAGATAATCGGCAGTCTGCTCATGCCTTTGCGCCGCGGCTTTATACGTATCTTTGGCCTTAACGAAAACAGCGAGGGCCACAGGGTCCTGCGTATGCTTTTCACCTTCAGTCTTATCACCGTCTCCTGGGTGTTCTTCCGGGCTTCCAGCATATCCATGGCCTTGGATATGCTGCGCAGCTGCATCTATCTGAACCCATGGATGCTGATAGACGGCTCCCTGTATAATCTGGGTCTGGACAGACCCAACTTTGTCCTGGTCCTTTTCTCCTTAGGTCTGCTTCTCTTTGCCGATGTTATGAAATACCGGGGACACTGTATCAGGAAAGTGATACTGGCCCAGGACGGCTGGTGCCGGGCCCTCATTGTTTCCTGCTCTATCTCTTTCATCCTGCTGTTCGGCATCTGGGGGC
>DVHY01000152.1 GCA_018711755.1 Candidatus Limivicinus faecipullorum
AGGCTTTCATATGCTCCGGGGTGGAGGGCCTGAACTGCCTCTCCTCCACATGGTTCAGGGGTATCAGATTTACATGGGCCCCCACATATCTGGCATGCCTGGCCAGCAGCCTTGCATGGTATTCCGTGTCGTTTACTCCGTCAATCATAGCATATTCAAAGGAGATTCTCCGTCCGGTTTTGTCATAATATTTCCTGCAGCATTCGATAAGCTGTTCCACCCCTCTGCCCCGGTTGGCCGGCATTAGCTTTGAGCGCGTCTCGTCGTCAGGGGCATGGAGAGACACGGACAAGGTCAGCTGCAGATCTCTCTCCGCCAGTTCGTCAAAGCGTTCTGTCAGTCCGCAGGTGGACAGGGAGATGTGGCGCATGCCGATATTCATTCCCTTGGGGTGATTCACCAGCTGCAAAAAGCGCATCACATTGTCAAAGTTATCCAGGGGTTCGCCTATGCCCATCAGGACGATATTTGAGATCTCCTTGCCGGAGTCCAGCTGGGAGTACAACACCTCGTCCAGCATCTCCCCCGGCTCCAGGCAGCGCACCAGCCCGCCTATTGTGGAGGCGCAGAAGGCGCAGCCCTGGCGGCAGCCCACCTGGGTGGAGATGCAGACGGTATTGCCGTGCTTATAGCTCATCACCACAGTCTCCACGGCGTTTCCGTCTTTAAGCTCCCAAAGGTATTTTATCGTGCCGTCCAGCTTTGAGACCTGCTTACTCAGCACCTTCGGCCTGTAAAGCTCATAGTTCTCCTTCAGCTTTTCCCTGAGGACTTTTGAAAGATTGCTCATCTCCTCAAAATCCCTGGTTCCACGGCTCAGCCATTGAAATACCTGCCCGGCCCTGAACTTCTGCTCTCCCATTGCGCAGAAGTCCGCCTCTATCTCCTGGGGCAGCATGGATAAAATGTCTTTTCCCATCAGTTTTTCCTTACCAGTTTTGCGGCAAAAAAGCCGTCGGTCCCGTCCACATTAGGCCAGAAGGTATACATGCCGGCACATTCCCTGCCGTTAACGGAGAAAGGCTCCAGCCGGAAGTCCTTGCGGCTTTTCAGGAACTCAGTGACCACCGCCTCATTCTCCTCCTCAAAGATCGTGCATGTGGAGTAGAGAAGGACGCCCCCGGGCTTTACAAAGTCCGCCAGGTTTTGAAGTATGGCCCCCTGTATCCCGGGCAGGGCTCGCAGGCTCTCCCTGTCCTTATAGCGGATCTCCGGCTTTTTGCCTATGACGCCGAAGCCGGAACAGGGCACGTCCCCTATCACCAGGTCAAAGCGGCCCCTGAGCCCTTCCTCAGGCTCCCTTGCGTCGGCGCAGGCAGTGCTTATAATGTCAATGCCCAGACGTCCGGCGCCCTGTTCCACCAGCCTGAGCTTTTTCTCATGGATGTCTCTTGCCAGGATACTGCCTTTGTTTTCCATGGCAATGGCGGCGGCAAAGGATTTCCCGCCGGGACAGGCGCAGGCGTCCAGCACATCCATACCCGGCCTGGGCGCGGCGATCTCCACCGCAAGCCTTGCCGCTCTGTCCTGCACATAAAACAGCCCCTCTTCAAAGCCGGGCAGCTCCGGGGCGTTACCTCCCTCCAGCTCAAGGCAGCCAGACAGCCCCTGAAATTCCCGGTGGCTGAGCCCCCGTCTGTCCAGGGCCCGGATATAATCCTCACTGCTCACCTTCAGCCGGTTCACCTGAATGGTGAGCTTTGATGGCCGGTTATTTGCCTGCAGGAAAGCCTCGGCAAAGTCATAGCCCTTTTTGTCCACAAGGTATTCCGCCAGCCACCGGGGGTGGCTGTATCTGAGGCTGAGATAATCCGTTCCGCCCCTCCCCGGTATTTCCGGCAGATCCTGGCTGTTTTCGGATATGCGCCTCAAAACGGCGTTCACCAGGCCTGAGGCCCTGGCATAACCGCAGGCTTTGCACAGGGCCACGCTCTCGCTCACGGCCGCCCGGTGAGGTATCTTGTCCATAAAAAGCAGCTGATAGGCCCCCAGGCGGAGAATATCTCTCAGCTTGGGCTCCAGCTTTGTGCTGCTGTACAGGTCAATATAATAGTCGCAGAAGCTGCTGTTTTGCAGCACTCCCAGGCAAAGTCTGGCCGTAAGCGCCGCATCCCGCCGGTCCAGGCCATATTTCTTTATCATGCCGTCTATCCCCGCGCCGGACCAGGCCCCGTCCCTTCTGTACCTCTCCAGGCACATAAGGGCGGCATACCTGGCTCCGCAGTTAGCAGTCTCTCCCATATTACTCTCAGGGCGCAGGCTTTATGGGATGCCCCCTCAAAAAGTCTGCCGCCGCCATCCTCTTTTTTCCCGGAGCCTGCAGCTGGGTTATCAATACCGTCTCTCCATCTCCGCAGGCCACTTCTATTCCCTTTTCCCCGGCGGCGACTATCTGCCCCGGGGCCTTATGGGTTTTATTGTCGGTGTATTCCGCAGCGAACACCCGGTAGGTCTTCCCTTCCATTTCCATCGTGGCCACCGGCCAGGGCTGCAGGCCGTATATCCATTTGACCACGGAGCGCGGGCTTTTGTTCCAGTCTATGGGAGAAAGGCTCTTGTCCAGTTGGGAGACATAGCTGGCCTTGGAATGGTCCTGAGGAGTCCTGGGGGCAATGCCCTTTTCAATGTCCCTCAGCGTCTTTGCCAGCAGCTGCGCACCCATGACCATCAGCCTGTCGAAAAGCTCTCCGGAAGTCTCGAACTCGCCTATCTCGGTCTCGGCGGTATATATCACATCCCCGGTATCCATCTCGCTGGCCAGGTACATGGTGCTGACTCCCGTGACCTTATCCCCGTTGAGGACGGCCCACTGTATGGGAGCGGCTCCCCTGTATTTTGGAAGCAGGGAACCGTGGACGTTTACCGCCCCGTACTTAGGCAGCGCCAATATCTCATCCGGCAGTATGCGGCCATAGGCTACCACCACCAGGATATCCGGCGAGAGGGCCTTTATCTCTTCGTAAGCCGTGCCGTCCCGTATTTTTACAGGCTGGTACACCGGCAGGCCACTGGCCAGGGCCAGCTCCTTCACCGGGGAAAAACTCAGCTCCATCCCCCGGCCTTTGGGCTTGTCCGGCTGGGTAAAGACGCCCACCACGTCAAATTTTTCATCTATGAGCTTCTTCAGCGAGGCCTCCGCAAAATCGGGAGTACCCATGAAAACTATACGCATATCATTCCTCTTCCTGGAATTTTCCGCTCTCCAGCTCCTCCTCGGTGAGCATCCTGTCGCAGATATCGGTAAAGAGTATACCGTCCAGATGGTCAAGTTCATGGCAGAAGCAGCGGCCGGTGAGCCCCGTGCCCTCCACCTCGAACCATTCTCCGTTCCGGTTCTGGGCTCTGACCTTCACCCGGAAGGGCCGCTTTACCAATCCGAACTCACCGGGAACGCTGAGACAGCCCTCCGGGCCGTACTGTTCGCCGGAGCTCTCGATTATCTCCGGGTTTATAAGTTCGATGATATATTCATCCTCGCCTTCCGGCACGTTGGTCTCCAGCACGATGACCGCCCGGCGCAGCACTCCCACCTGGGGCGCCGCCAGACCCACGCCGTTTTCATTGGTCAGGGTCTCTGCCATATCGTCCAGCAGGGTGTGGAGCCTCTCATTGAACTCCGTGACAGGGCGGCAGTGCTTAGTAAGCGTCTCTTCGCCCTTTACAAGAATGGTTCTCCTAGCCATTGTTCCTCTCCGTTCTCCCGGCATTGCCGGATATTTTACTAATCCAGCGGGTCATTGTCTCCATACACGGAGACATCGCTGAAGCGTTTATCTGTGCCGCATTCCACTATTATCTGGGACAGCAAGCCCCTTATCCCCGCCCCAAAGGCGGCGGCTACCGTTACACGGTAGCGGTAGCGGTTATTGACCTTGACGACGGGCAGAGGGCTTGGGCCCAAAATCAGAGCCTTGCCCGTTTTCCCTGCCCTGTCGTCCAGCCAGGCTTTTATATAGCGGCAGGCGGCAATGACATGCTCCTCCACCTGGCCTGATACGCTCAGGGCAAAAAGCTCGGTAAAGGGGGGCAGGTTCTGCAGGCGGCGAAGCTCCAGCTCCGATCTGTAAAAATCCAGATAGTCCTGACGGGCCGCCTGTTTTATTGTCTCGTTTTCCGGGGTATAAGTCTGGATGACGGCGCGTCCGGGCTTGGAACCTCTTCCGCTTCTGCCCACCACCTGAGTTATCAGGGAAAAC
>DVHY01000153.1 GCA_018711755.1 Candidatus Limivicinus faecipullorum
GAGCCTGGAAAACCTTTGGTTTTCCAGGCTCTTGCCATAGAAAAAACATATCATTATAACTTAGACCGCCAGAGAACTCAGCTTCCGGTCTTGGAGGCGGGCAGGGAATACTTGTGCATATAGCGCAGGTAATTCTGGCGGTAATCCTCGCTGGTGTTCCTGAACTCCCGCTGGGATTCGTGGAGGTGCATCTCGTAGTGGGACATGTCGATGATGCAGCCGGCAATGTTGGAGCAGTGGTCGCCGGTGCGCTCCAGGTTTGTGAGGATGTCCGACCAGATGAAGCCGGCAACGCTGGAGCACTCCCCCTGCTGGAGCCGGAGTATATGGCCGGTGCGCAGCTTTTCCTTCAGGTAATCTATCACCTGTTCCAGGGGCTCCACGGAGAGGGCCACCGACACGTCGTCCTTTTTAAAGGCCTCCAGGGTCATGTCCAATATCTCGCTGACGGCGGGGATGATAACGGACAGCTCTTCCCTGGCCCTGCCGGAGAACTGGATGTCTTTCTCCTGCATCTCCTCGGCGGACTCCACCAGGTTCACGGCATGATCGGAAATGCGCTCGAAGTCACCGATGACCTTCAGCAGCTTAGCCGCCTCCGCGCTGTCGCTCTCGCTTATCTGCAGACTGCTGAGCTTCACCAGGTAGGAGGAGAGGATATCCTCATAATGGTCGCTCTTGTCCTCCTTGTCCCGGACCCCGGCGGCAAGCTGGGGGGTGTAGAACAGCAGGCAGGAGAGGGCGTCTTTAAGGGCGGATACGGACATATCGGCCATCTCCGAGGCCACGGCGTGGCACCGCTCCAGGGCCATGGGGGGCGTGGCCAGGAGACGCTCGTCTATCTCGGTGAGCACCTCCGCCTCCGCCCCGTCGGGGACCAGGCGGTGGGCAAGCCGTTCCAGCAGCCCCGTCATGGGCAGCAGCAGGATGGTGCAGAGGATGTTGAAGGCGGAGTGGGCCACGGCTATGCTCACCAGGGAGGCGCTCTCGCCCAGGATGGCGGGGGCGAATACGGCCTTGACTATGCAGAAGACCGTGAGCCACACGGCGGTGCCGATGACGTTGAAGGACAGATGTACCAGGGCGGCCCGGCGGGCGTTCTTGTTGGTGCCCACGGAGGAGATCATGGCGGTGACGCAGGTGCCGATGTTCTGGCCCATGATGATGGGGATTGCGGCTCCTATGGTGACCTGGCCGGTGGAGGACAGGGCCTGGAGTATACCCACGGAGGCGGAGCTGGACTGGATTATGGCGGTGAACACTGCGCCGGCCAGCACGCCCAGGAAGGGATTGTGGAACATGAGGATGATCTGCTGAAACTCGGGCACGTCCCGCAGGCCGGACACGGCGGCGGACATGCTGTCCATGCCGTACATCAGCGTGGCAAAGCCCAGGAGAATGAGGCCGGTGTCCTGCCTCCGGGACTTCTTGCTGAACATGCAGAAGATTATACCTATAAGGGCCAGCACCGGGGTAAAGGAGCTGGGCTTTAAAAGGGAGACGAAGAGGTTGCCGCTGTCTATGCCTGCCAGGCTCAGTATCCAGGCGGTGACGGTGGTGCCGATGTTGGCGCCCATAATGACGTTAATGGCCTGTTTGAGGGTCATGAGCCCGGAGTTCACAAAACCCACTACCATTACCGTGGTGGCGGAGGAGCTCTGGATTATGGCGGTGACGCCAAGGCCCGTGAGCAGCCCGGCCATCTTGTTGGTGGTGAGCTTGCCCAGGAGGCTGCGGAGCTTCCCGCCGGCCCGGCGCTCCAGGGCCTGGCCCATGATATTCATGCCGAAAAGGAACAGGCAAAGTCCCCCGATAAGACTCAGCACGTCGAAAATATCCATGGTTTTCTCTCCCGTATCTTACATATTGAACCAAGTTATACTATAGCCAGCGGCCATAAAATCCAATATCAGTTCTGTGTAAAATCCATGTAAAAAACACCCGGGGCCCGGGCCGAGGAAAACGATTGCTTTATACCCGGTTTTGATATAATATGTAGATGCGCCTAAAATATGGGAAAGCGGGGAGAGAAGCATGGCGGCTGAAAGGAAGACTGAGCTCCGAAACCAGGCGATATATTCCGTGTACCTGAGGAACCATACGCCGGAGGGCAGCTTCCGGGCCCTGGTGCCGGATCTGGACAGGATAAAGGCCCTGGGCACGGACATCATCTGGCTCATGCCCATCCACCCCATAGGGCTCAAGGGGAGAAAGGGCAGCCTGGGCAGCCCCTATGCCAACCGGGATTACCGCAGCGTGAACCCGGAATACGGCAGCCTGGAGGACTTCAAAGCCCTGGCGGAGGAGATACACCGCCGGGGCATGAAATGCATCATAGACGTGGTGTATAACCACACCTCGCCGGACTCGCTGCTCTATGAGCAGCACCCGGACTGGTTTTATAGACGGCCCGACGGCCGCCCCGGCAACCGGGTAGGGGACTGGACGGACGTTATAGACCTGGACTACGGCAAGCGGGAGCTCTGGGATTATCAGATAGAGAGCCTGTGCTTCTGGGCGGAGATAGTGGACGGCTTCCGCTGTGACGTGGCCTCTTTTGTGCCGGTGGACTTTTGGCTGGAGGCCAGGGCGGCGGTGGAGAAGGTCCGCCCCGGCTGCATCTGGCTGGCGGAGAGCGTACACCTCAGCTTCGGCAGCTGGGCAAGGCGGGCGGGGCTGTACTGCGCCCGGGACACGGAGCTCTTTGCCGCCTTCGATATGGAATATGAATACGACATCCGGGAGAGCTTCGACCGCTATCTCCAGGGGAAGCTGCCGCTGAGCGCCTATACGGACATGCTGAATTTCCAGGAGGCCATGTACCCGGAAAACTACAATAAGCTGCGCTTTCTGGAAAACCACGACCAGCCCCGGATAGCCTCCCAGGCGGCGGATGAAAAGGACCTGATAAACCTAACCGCCATGCTGTATTTTCTCAAGGGGACCACGCTTATATATGCCGGGCAGGAGTTCTGCGATACCCATCTGCCCAGCCTTTTTGACAAGGACGTGTTCAGCCGGGATACCGGCCGGGACATAAGCCCTCTGCTCTCCCGGCTCAGGGAGATAAAGAGGGGTCTGGGCATAGAGGACAGCTTCGTGGCCTCTGCCGACGACGAATCGGATATCGCCCTGATGGAGCGCCAGAGCGCCGGCCGGCGCAGTCTGGGTGTCTTCAGCCTGAGGTCAAAAAGCGGGGATGTGGCCCTGGAACTGGCCGACGGGGAATATTTAAACCTTATCGACGGCAGCGCCGTAAAGGTAAAGGACGGCAGGCTTTTCTGCGAAGGCCGGCCCATCATCATCACAGTGGAAACATGACCGCCTGAGGTCTTGTTTATAGAGAACAGAGAAAGAAAAAAAGACAAAAGATTTTGGAGGAAAGACATATGGCAGAAAATCGGCGCCCGGAAAACATGGAGAGGATCACCACCCCTGAGCTGGCCCGGGCCTTTATTGACGAGCAGCTGGCAGCCCTGCGCCGCCAGATAGGGGACAAGAAGGTGCTGCTGGCCCTGTCAGGCGGAGTGGACTCCTCGGTGGTGGCCGCACTGCTCATCAAGGCGGTGGGCAAGCAGCTGACCTGCGTGCATGTGAACCACGGTCTTCTCCGCAAGGGGGAGCCGGAGCAGGTGGTAGAGGTGTTCCGCCACCAGATGGATGCGAACCTGGTGTATGTGGACGCGGTGGACCGCTTTTTGGACAAGCTGGCGGGAGTGGCCGAGCCGGAGAAGAAGCGGAAGATAATCGGCGCCGAGTTCATCAGAGTGTTTGAGGAGGAGGCCCGTAAGCTGGACGGCATAGAGTTCCTGGCCCAGGGCACCATATATCCGGATATACTGGAAAGCGGTCCTGTGAAAGCCCACCACAATGTGGGCGGCCTGCCGGAGGACCTGAAGTTTGAGCTGGTGGAGCCTCTGAAATTCCTGTTCAAGGACGAGGTGAGAGTGGTGGGCTCGGCCCTGGGCCTGCCGGACAATATGGTGTACCGTCAGCCCTTCCCCGGCCCCGGCCTGGGAGTGCGCTGCCTGGGGGCGATCACCCGTGACCGGCTGGAGGCAGTGCGGGAGTCCGACGCAATACTCCGGGAGGAGTTTGCAAAGAACGGCCTGGCGGGCAAGGTGTGGCAGTACTTCACCGCCATTCCCGACATGAAGACCGTGGGCGTGAAGGATGACCACCGGGTGGAAGAGTGGTTCGTCATTATCCGTGCGGTGAACACACTGGACGCCATGACCGCCACCGTGGAGGAAGTGCCCTACTCCGTGCTCAATACCGTGACCAAGCGCATCGTCACTGAAGTCCCCGGCGTCTGCCGTGTGCTCTACGACCTGACAACAAAGCCCACCGGCACCATAGAGTGGGAATGATTTCAGAGGCCCGGAAAAGCCCGTGATTACTGGGTTTTCCAAGGCTTGATGCTCTCCGTGGCAACGATTTGGCAACAGTTTTCATTATTCCAAAGATAAAGAGCTACCTGATTTGTGAAAGTCAGGTAGCTCTTTTCGTTTTACTTGTCAGGCTGCTTCTTCAATTCATCCACCAGCAGATCGCTAAGACCCTGAGAGGGGACAACCTTGTGCCAGTGGCCTGTGGTATCGAACTCCGGGTAGCGGTAACGCCAGCGGTCATAGTCCTCTTTGCTGATCTCCCCCGATTTCAGCTTGGCCGCCTGTTCGCCCCAGGCACAGAGCATTTCATGGAGCCTTGCAGCGTCTTTACCCTGGAACACATCCACCCGGAGATGTACTTCTCCATCACACTCGTAGATTTTCAGGCCATAGCGGTCCTCCAAGGTAAACAGTGTGTGTATCAGCCCTACATAGGAGTCTATGTCCGGCACAGCCAGGGCATGGGGAGAGACCTCCAATATCTGTGCCAGCGCGGCCGTCAGGTCTGCCTTGGGCGTCCGCGATCCGTTCTCATATTGGGCAAGGCGGACATCGGCGGACTTCTCCGGGAAGCCCAGCGCCATACCAAGATATTTCTGCGTCATGCCCCGCAGGGTGCGGAAAAAGTGAATGCGTTCTCCAATCGCCATAACGGCCAACTCCCATCTGGATTCTTGATAAATTTAGCATAGCAGAAATGCTTAGGATAGTCAAGAGAAATCTAAACAAATTTATTTAATATTTTTCTG
>DVHY01000154.1 GCA_018711755.1 Candidatus Limivicinus faecipullorum
GGGGGATATGCTGTTTCGCCTCTGCTTCACAATGCTTGGAAATCAGGCCGATGCGGAAGACGCCGTGTCCGAGACTATTATAAGCTATATGGAAAAGGCGCCCGCCTTCAGGGACAAGGAGCACCAAAAGGCCTGGCTGATAAAGGTGGCCTCAAACAAATGCCGGGACATGCTCAGGGCGGATAAGCGCCGCCGCTGGGTGAGCCTGGAGGATGTGGCGCAGCTGTGCCGGCAGGAGCGGGACAGGGATGTGATGTCTGAGCTTTTGGACCTGCCGCCAAAGTACAGGCTGGCCGTGTATCTGCACTATATAGCGGGCTATAAGACCGCCGAGATGGCCGGTATGCTGGGCATTTCCCCGGCGGCGGCGAGAAAGCGCCTGGAATACGGACGGAAGATGCTGAAAATATCCATGGGAAAGGAGTAGAAGAAAATGGAAGCCTGTGAGATAAAAAATGCGGTGGAGAGCATAAAGCTGCCTGAGGAGGCGAGAAAAAGAATATTGGCCGCAAGCCTGGCCCACGGGGCAGAAGACAGGGCGGCGGAGAAAGCGGCTCCGAAGAGAATAAAGCTGCGGCGCGTCATGATAGCCGCCGCAGCGGCGGTGATGCTTTTGTCCGTCACGGCCTATGCCGTCAGCGCCGAGATGGGCAGCTGGAATGCAAAAGAGACTGGCCGGAAGTTCAGTGAGCTGCCCACGGCGGAGTATTGCCTGTCCGAATTGGGCTATGTGCCCCTTATGACGGAGAGCTTTGAAAACGGATACATCTTCACCGGCGGCGGGATAGAGGAGAAGAGCTTCACGGACAGGAGCGGCGGCGTCATTGAGGAATATCTCTCCCTCTCCCTGGACTATGAAAAGGAGGGGGACAGGCTCTCCCTGAGCGCGGATAAATTCCGCACGGCCCTGGACATGTCCGGGGACGACAGCCGGGTGATAGACGGGGTAAAGCTCATGTACGGCAGCTATGTGAACAAGGTGGTCCCGGCGGATTATGAGCTGACGGCAGAGGACATGGCGGCCCGGGACAGGGGGGAGCTGGTGTTTTCCTATGGCTCCGAGTATCCGTATACAGTGCATGTTCAAAGCGTTTTCTGGGAGCTGGACGGCATCAAGTATTTCATGACCCAGCTGGACGGGGCCCTTACGGAGGAGGAGCTTTTCGCCATGGCCGGGGAACTCATAGCCCGGAGAGGATAAGCGCCGGGGAAAACAGACGATAAGCGAAAGAGCTCAGCCCTTTAAACAGGGGCTGAGCTCTTTCAACGCTGTATTTATTTATTCTTCATAACGGCCTTCATGCGCTGGCCGTGGTCCAGGATGCGCTTGCGAAGGCGCAGGTTTTTGGGGGTGACCTCCAGCAGCTCGTCGTCGGCCAAAAACTCCAGGCACTGCTCCAGGCTCAGCTGCTTGGGGGGAACCAGGCGCAGGGCCTCGTCGGAGCCGGAGGCCCGGGTGTTGGTCAGGTGCTTGGTGCGGCAGACGTTCACCGGCACGTCCTCGCTCTTGTTGCACACGCCCACCACCATGCCGCCGTAGACCTTGGTGCCGGGGGTGATGAACATGGCGCCTCTCTCCTGGGCGTTCCATATGCCGTAGGCCACGGCCTCGCCGGTCTCGAAGGCGATGAGGGAGCCGGTGCTGCGCCGGGCGATATCCCCCTTGTAGGGCTCGTAGCGTTCAAAGACGGAGGCCAGGATGCCCTCGCCCTTGGTGTCGGTGAGGAATTCATTGCGGTAGCCGAAGAGACCCCGGGAGGGTACCAGGAATTCCAGCTTCATGCGGCTGCCCACGGGGGTCATCTCCAGGAATTCACCCTTTCTGGCCCCCAGCTTCTCCATGACGGAGCCCATGTACTCTGAGGGCACGTCCACCACCACCCGCTCCACGGGCTCGCAGCGTTTGCCGTCTATCTCCTGGTAGAGCACCCGGGGAGGGGAGACCTGGAACTCATAGCCTTCCCGGCGCATGGTCTCTATGAGGATGGACAGGCTCATCTCGCCCCGGCCGGCCACATTGAAGCCGTCGGTGCTGCCCTCTATCTCGGTGACCCGCAGGGACACGTCTTTCAGAGTTTCCCGCATCAGCCTGTCCTTTATCTGCCGGGAGGTGACGAATTTGCCCTCCTTGCCGGCAAAGGGGCTGTCGTTGACGGAGAAGGTCATCTCCAGGGTGGGGGCGCTTATCTTCACGAAGGGCAGAGGCTCGGCAAAGCCCCTGGCGCAGATGGTGTCGCCTATGGTCACATCGCCGATGCCGCTCATGGCTATGATGTTGCCGGCGCCCGCCTCGGTGACGGGGACCCGGTTGAGCCCGTCGAACTGGTAGAGGGACACGGCCTTGGCCTTCATGGTGGGGGCGTCGGGATTGTGGTAGTTGCAGACCTCTATCTCCTGGTTCTGGCGGACGATGCCCCGCTCAATGCGGCCGATGGCGATACGGCCCACATACTCGTTGTAGTCGATGCTGCTCACCAGCATCTGGAAGGGGGCCTCAGTGTCCATGTTGGGAGCGGGGATATACTCCAGAATAGTCTCGAAGAGGGGCTTGAGGTCGGTGCCGGGCACGTCGGGGGAATAGCTGGCGGTGCCCTGGCGGCCGGAGCAGAACAGCATGGGGGAGTCCAGCTGCTCGTCGGTGGCGTCCAGGTCCATGAGCAGTTCCAGCACCTCGTCCACCACCTCGTGGATGCGCTGGTCCGGGCGGTCTATCTTGTTGACCACTACGATGACCCGGTGGCCCAGCTCCAGGGCCCGGCTGAGGACGAAGCGGGTTTGGGGCATGGGACCCTCGGCGGCGTCCACCAGAAGGATGACGCCGTTGACCATTTTCAGTATGCGCTCCACCTCGCCGCCGAAGTCGGCGTGGCCCGGGGTGTCCACAATATTTATCTTGGTGTCGCCGTACCAGACGGCGGTGTTTTTGGCCATAATGGTGATGCCCCGCTCCCGCTCCAGGTCGTTGGAGTCCATGACCCGGTCCACCACTTCCTGGTTCTCCCGGTAGACGCCGGACTGCTTGAGCATCTCGTCCACCAGGGTGGTCTTGCCGTGGTCCACGTGGGCGATTATGGCTACGTTTCTCAGCTTATCCATAAAGCTCTCCCTGCCTTTTCAAGTTCCAAAATATATTTACACACAAACGGGAATTTTAACACCAGTATGGGCGATTTGCAATACTTTTCCTGTAAATTCCCTATAAACGTTGAAAAAAACCCCGGGAGGTGGTAGACTGTCAGCATCACGAAACTGGAGAAAAGCACATGAGCCACAATTTTTTTGCCTATATTTCCCGGATGCGCTATATCGGACGCTGGAGCCTGATGCGCAATTCCCTGCCGGAGAATATCCAGGAGCACAGCCACATGGTGGCGGTGATAGCCCATGCCCTGGGCGTGATACGCCGGGACGTGTTCCATATCCCCTGTGACCCCAATGAGTATGCCGCTGTGGCCCTGTACCATGACAGCTCGGAGATACTCACCGGGGACCTGCCTACGCCCATAAAGTATTACAGCCGGAGCATCAACGCCGCCTACAAAGAGGTGGAGGATATTGCCTGCCGAAAGCTCCTGGCCACTTTGCCGGAGGAGCTGCGGGGCGCCTTTCAGCCTCTGATAAACGGGGAGACGGAGGCACGCTGCCACGACCTGGTGAAGGCCGCGGACAAGCTCTCCGCCTATATAAAGTGCATAGAGGAGCGCCGGGCGGGAAACGACGAGTTCATCTCTGCGGAGAAGCAGACCCGGGAGATTCTGGTGCAGAGCCCTCTGCCGGAGGTGAAGTATTTCATGGAGCACTTCATCCCCGCCTTTGAGCTGACTCTGGACGAGCTGGGCACCATAGAGGAGTGAGAAGATGGAGCAGAAGAAGATAGAGCGGATAAACCAGCTCAGCCGCCTGGCCCGGGAGC
>DVHY01000155.1 GCA_018711755.1 Candidatus Limivicinus faecipullorum
CTGCTCCGTGAGATGCTCCAGGAGAAAAAGTCACATAAAGAACAATGATTTTAAAAATTATATACAGGCAAACAGGAGGATATTATGGATATTTCCCTTGAAAATAAGACGGTATTTATTACCGGAGCTGCGGGCTTTATCGGAGCTTTTCTCTCCGAGGAGCTGCTGAAAAGATTTGCGGGCATCCACGTGGTGGGCATAGACAGCATGAACGACTACTACGAGGTGAGCCTGAAGGAGTACCGCCTGGCAAAGCTGGAAAAGCTGGCGGCGGAGCGGGAGAAGGCGGGCTGCCGCCTCAGCTTCATCCGGGGCAACATGGCGGAAAAGCCGCTGATAGACAAGATCTTTTCTGACTATAAGCCGGCCGTAGTGGTTAATCTGGCGGCCCAGGCCGGGGTGAGGTACTCCATAGAGAACCCGGACGTGTACATAGAGTCCAACCTCATCGGCTTTTACAATATCCTGGAGGCCTGCCGCCACTCCTATGACGGGGGAGAAAAAGGCGTGGAGCACCTGGTGTATGCCTCCAGCTCCTCGGTGTACGGCAGCAACAAGAAGGTGCCCTATTCCACCGACGACAAGGTGGACAACCCCATCAGCCTCTATGCGGCTACAAAGAAATCCGACGAGCTTCTGGTCCATGCCTATGCAAAGCTGTATAACATCCCCAGCACGGGCCTGCGCTTTTTCACGGTCTACGGCCCGGCGGGCCGCCCGGACATGGCCTATTACGGCTTCACCGACAAGCTGCGGGCGGGACAGACAATAAAGATATTCAACTACGGCAACTGCAAGCGGGACTTCACCTATATCGACGACATTGTGGAGGGGGTCATCCGCATAATGCAGCGTTCTCCCGACCGGCTCACGGGGGAGGATGGGCTGCCGGTGCCGCCCTATAAGCTCTACAACATAGGCAACAGCCACCCGGAGAACCTGCTGGACTTTGTCACCATACTCCAGGAGGAGCTGGTATCCGCCGGGGTACTGCCGAAGGATTACGATTTTGACGGCCATAAGGAGCTGGTGCCCATGCAGCCGGGGGACGTGCCGGTGACCTATGCGGACACGGAGCCTCTGGAGCGGGACTTCGGCTTCAGGCCCGGCACTCCTCTGAGGGAGGGCTTGAGGAAGTTTGTCCGCTGGTACAAGGAATATTACGGACTTTAAGGAGCGGCTGCCCGGATGGAAGAGAAAAGGATAAATACAAAGGAGGACCTGCGGGACTGGCTGGACTATGAGCTGCGGCGCTATCCCAATTACGGCAGGTACAGGATATACAATGTTCTGCTCATGAGCGAGAATGCGGTGCTCCGGCGGCATCAGATACTCCTGAGAAAGACGGAGTACCATATAAACAGCGGCCACCGCTTCCTGAGCCGGATATACAGGATGCGCCTGGAGCTGTTCCAGATGAAGTGGCGCATACATATCCCCCCGAACGTCTTTGGCCGGGGCCTCAAGGTGATGCACGTAGGGGAGATGCACATAAACGGCAGGGCCCGGGCGGGGGAGAACTGCACGGTGCATGCCCACACCTCCCTGGCGGCGGCAGGCTTCAATGACGGTGTGCCCAGCATAGGCAGCGGAGTGGTGCTCTTCATGGGGGCAATAGTGGCCGGGGATATACACATAGCCGACAATGTGGTCATCGGCGCAAACTCCGTGGTGACCCGCAGCGTTGAAGAGGAAAACGTTACCGTGTCGGGCAATCCTGCAAAGGTAGTCAGCCACAAGGGCAGGCTGGAAATGGAAAGAAACAGAGCGGGAAAGGATGAGACTTGAAATGAAGATAGCAGTTGCAGGCGTAGGATACGTGGGTCTCTCTCTGGCAGTGCTGCTCAGCCAGAGACATGAGGTTATGGCGGTGAGCACCACTCCGGCAAAGGTGGAGATGATCAATTCCCGCAGATCTCCAATAGTGGACGAGGAGATAATCCGCTATATGGCGGAAAAGGAGCTGAATCTCACCGCCACCGTGGACAAGGAGGCGGCCTACTCCGGGGCGGACATCGTCATCGTGGCAGCCCCCACCAACTATGACCCCAACAAGAACTACTTTGACACCTCCGCCGTGGAGGATGTGCTGGAGATATGCACCCGGGTGAACCCCAAGGCTCTGATAGTGATAAAGTCCACCATTCCCGTGGGCTACACCAGGGAGATAAGAGAGCGTTTCAACAACCCCAATATAATCTTCTCCCCGGAATTCCTCCGGGAAGGCAAGGCCCTGTACGACAATCTCCACCCCAGCCGCATAGTTGTGGGCACCGTGATGAAGGATGAGCGGCTCATGAAGGCGGCGGAAGACTTTGCCGCTCTGCTGAAAGAGGCCGCGCTGGACGAGGATGTGCCGGTGCTCATCACGAACCTCACCGAGGCCGAGGCCATCAAGCTCTTTGCCAACACCTACCTGGCTTTGAGAGTCAGCTATTTCAACGAGCTGGACACCTATGCGGAAGTGCGGGGCCTGGACACCCGCCAGATCATCCAGGGCGTGTGCCTTGACCCCCGCATAGGCGGCCATTACAACAATCCCTCCTTCGGCTACGGCGGCTACTGCCTGCCCAAGGACACCAAGCAGCTGCTGGCAAACTACAACGACGTGCCCAACAACCTTATAAGAGCCATAGTGGAATCCAACTCCACCCGCAAGGACTTTATCGCCGAGCAGGTGCTGAAGAAAGCCGGCTACTACGGCGGCGGCACCAAGGGCCTCAACGGCGTGCCGGGGAACAACTGCGTCATCGGCATCTATCGCCTGACCATGAAGTCCGGCTCCGACAATTTCCGGGCCTCCAGCATCCAGGGCATCATGAAGCGGGTCAAGGCCAAGGGAGCCAGCGTGATAGTCTATGAGCCCACCCTGAAGGAGGACAATTTCTTCAACAGCCCTGTGGAGAGAGACCTTGGCAAGTTCAAGTCCATGTGCGACGTCATTATTGCCAACCGCTTTAACCCTGAGCTCAGCGACGTCGCGGATAAGGTCTACACCAGGGACCTGTTCTCCAGAGACTGAGGTGCCTGATGATAGCAAAGCTTTTGCGCAAGCTGGGGCTGGGCCACGCAGCTTACAGACTGGCGGCTTCCTTCTATTCCGCAAAGTACGGAAAGGAGAGGGGCGCAGGAGATGTGCAGGCAGCAATGGAGCTTTTGGAGAGCACTTCACCAAAGCCCGATTCCTCCTGCTATATCCCGGGCCGGCCCGAGAAAAAGGGCGGAGAGGACTGCAAGCTGGATATCATCATCCCTGCCTATAATGTGGAGGAGTATATCCACCGCTGTGTAGACTCGGTGCTCAGCCAGAAGACAAGCTTCAGTTTTCGGGTCCTGGTGGTGGATGACGGTTCCACCGACTCCACCGGCAAAATATTGGACGGATACAAGGACATCTGTCTCATACGCCAGGAGAACAAAGGATTTTCCGGCGCCAGGAATACCGGGCTTGAACATGCCACGGCGGAATATATAATGTTTCTGGATGCCGACGATGAGCTCTGCCCAGGGGCGGTGGAGAGCCTGATGGAGGCAGCAGAAAAATATGGAGCTGCCATTGTGGAGGGCGCCTACACTGAGGTGGACAGCCAGGGAAATATTATACGCAGACACGGCCATAAGAAGGGGACAATGTCTGCCGTCGACTGTGAGGGCTATGTCTGGGGCAAGCTCATCAAAAGAGAGCTTTTTGACCGTACGGCTTTCACTGAAGGCTTTTGGTATCAGGACAGCATAATCCGGCAGATAATACTTCCTCTGGCAGACAAGCAGGGGCTTGTAACCGCTGGAATAGGGGAAAGCGTGGTTTTATACCGGCAGAATCCCAAAGGAATCACAAAAACCAGCCGGAGCCGCAGCAAAAGTCTGGACTCCCTGTATATCACCCTGCAGCTCTTTGAGGACAGAAAAAAATACGGCCT
>DVHY01000156.1 GCA_018711755.1 Candidatus Limivicinus faecipullorum
GCGGCCCTGGTGCTGTGCATGATGCTTACGCTGTTTTCCCTGGGAGCCTATGCGGCCAATGCCAATGTGAGCTGCACGCTGAACCAGGACGTAGGTTCCGTAGTTATCTATAAAGGCACCAGCAATATCCAGAGCTGCAGCTATAACGGCAGCATACCCAGCGGACTGCAGCTGAGCTATATCGGAGCGGACATCTACCTTGCGGGCACTCCCACCAGCACAGGTAATTACAGCTCGGAGATAAGCATGGTGACGGATGCGGGCAATGTGAGCTTTACCCTGACCATCGCCGTGTCTGAGGCTATTGCTCCGGCGCCCACCCAGACCCCTGTACAGACCAATCAGAAGCCTGTTATAACCAAGAACCCCACCGGCGAGACCGTTGAGGTGGGCGGCACCGCCCAGTTCGTGGCCCGGGCTGAGGGAGCTACCAGCTTTGTCTGGCGTATCGTCAGCGCCGACACCACCAATACCGTTACCGCCAATGAGGCCGGCGCCTATTTCGGCGTGACGGTCAGCGGACAGGACACCGAGCGGCTCACTCTCAGCAATATACCCAAGTCCATGAACGGCTGGGCCATCGAGTGTAAATTCACCAATGCCGCCGGCTCCTCCTACACCACCGGCGCCATACTCACCGTCACCGGCGGCAGCAGCAGCTCCGGCAACTCCGGCAGCAGCAACAACTCCGGCGGCAGCGGCAGCAGCAATACCACCAATACCGACCTGAAGGCCCCCACCATCAGCAGCCAGCCCAAGGGAGCCCAGCTCAGCTCCGGTGAGAAGACCACTCTCAGCGTCACGGCTTCCGCCCCTGCCACCGGCACTCTCACCTATCAGTGGTACATCTCCGACACCACCAGCATGAGCGACATCAAGGCCATTGACGGGGCCAACTCCGCCAGCTACACTCCCACCCAGACCGAGGGCACCAAATATTACTGCGTGGGCGTCTGGGTCAGCAAGGACGGGCAGAAGAGCACCACCACCTATTCGCCTCTGGTGGAGGTGAATTACAGCGGCAGCACCGGCGGCCAGCAGTCCGGCGGCCTGGACCTGGGCAATCCCGATTCCACCGCTGCGCCCAACTCCAGCGCCAGTCCCAGCCCCAGCGCCAGCCCCAGTCCCACCGCCTCGCCCACTTCCAGCCCTGAGGACAGCGGCAGCTATGACCGGGGCAACAGCTCCACTCTTATCTTCTACATAGTTGTGGCCGGCCTTGCGCTTCTGGCCGTAGGCGGCATCCTCATCTATCTCATAATCGTGAATTCCCGCCGGGGCAAAGGCGACGACGATTAAGGAGCGTAAGGGGAAAGCTCTGCTTACCATACTTTAATAAAAAAATCGGCCCCGCTGCAAAGCGCAGCGGGACCGATTTTCTTTTACGGGCCTGGGTATATACGCCGGGGAAGAGCGGCTATATCAGTCCCAGCTTTTTCACAAAAGCCCGGAAGGCATCCCTGTATTTCGCCTCGTCGGCCAGAAAGCTCATGCCGTGCCCGGCGCCCGGGACCGTCAGCAGCATTTTTATATCCGAGGCGGAGGCGTCGTAATTTTCCCGGGCCATGGAGCAGGGGACCAGCTGGTCGTCCTCTCCGTGGACTATGAGCACGGGTATCTTGCTCTTGGCCAGGGAGGAGAGGGGAGAACAGCTCTCCGGGTCGAAGCCGCCGAAAATAATGGCGGAGAGCCTCATCACAAAATAGCTGAGCTTCACGGGGAGGCGGAGCCGGACGGCCATGCTCTCTATCATGGCCCGGACCGAGCTGTAGCCGCAGTCGCAGATAAGGCCCTTCACCTGTTCCGGCAGCAGCTGGGCGCTCATCATTATGGTGGAGGCCCCCATGGAACAGCCCGCCAGGAGTATGGGAGTCTCCTCGCCCAGGCGGTGAGAGGCATATTCCACCCAGCGCAGACAGTCCGTCCGCTCCTTTATCCCCATGCTTATCACCCTGCCCTGGCTGAGGCCGTGGGAGCGCATGTCCGGCAAAAGCATGTTCCAGCCCAGCTCCGTGGCCAGCTTGAACATGCCGGAGCAGTCCCGGCAGGCGGCGCTGTGGTAGCCGTGGAACATGATTATCACCGGCGCCCCGCTGCGTCCCTGGTAAAACCTCCCGGCCAGCTCCAGACCGTCGTCTGATTTTATGTAAACCTGCTCATAGGGATAAGAGCAGATATTCTCCACCAGGGCCAGTATCTGTTCCCGGAACTTCTGATACTCCTTGTTGGGAGAGACGGTTTTAGGGTCGGTCTTTTGCCTGGGCCTATAGAAGGCCTTGTAGAAGCAGACGAACAGAAAAATAAAAAAGAGCAGAATAATCGACAGAGCGTAAATCATTTTCATCACCCGTACACATTATGTCACAGATGGGAAAACAATTCAACGCTCTGCCGAAGTATTTATGGATTTGATGAATACCGGCTCACTTGCTGAGCAGCACCTGGTCGGAATCCACCTGGGCCCCGGCCACCTGGGCGAACTTCTCCATGAGCATCTGCTTTGTGAGCTTTTTCTTTTCCTCGCCGCTGATATCCAGGATAATGCTGCCCTCGTTCATCATGATGAGCCGGTTGCCGTGGCGTATGGCGTCGGACATGTTGTGGGTTATCATCATGGCGGTGAGCTGGTTTTCCTGGACTATCTTGTCGGACAGCTCCAGCACCTTGGCGGCGGTAGAGGGGTCAAGAGCGGCGGTGTGCTCGTCCAGCAGCAGGAGCTTGGGCTTTTGCAGGGAGGCCATCAGCAGGGTGAGGGCCTGGCGCTGCCCGCCGGAGAGCAGGCCCACCTTCACGGTCATCCTGTCCTCCAGGCCCAGGTTCAGGCTTTTCAGCTTCTCCCGGTATATCTCCCGCTCGGCCTTGGTGACGCCCCAGCTGAGGCCGCGGCGCTGTCCCCGGCGCAGGGCCAGGGCCAGGTTCTCCTCCAGCTGCATGTTGGGAGCGGTGCCCATCATGGGGTCCTGGAAGACCCTGCCGATGAGTTTGGCCCGCTTGTGCTCCGGCAGGGCGGTGATATCCTCCCCGTCCAGGATCATCCGGCCGCTGTCCACGGCCCACACGCCGGCGATGGCGTTGAGCATGGTGGACTTGCCGGCTCCGTTGCCGCCGATGACCGTGACGAAATCCCCGGGCTTGAGGTGGAGGGACAGGTCGGCAAGGGCGATCTTTTCATTGATGGTGCCGGGATTGAAAGTCTTGTAGAGATGTTCCAGTTTAAGCATTGGTATTTCCCCCTTTCTTCTTCAGCCGGGCAAAGGAGGATTTGGACTGGTCTCTCAGATAGGGCACGGAGAGGAACACAGCCACGATGATGGCGGTGAAGAGCTTCAGGTCGTTGGAGTTGAGCTTGAGCCACAGCACGACCACCACCACGGCGTAGTACAGTATACCGCCGATGACGGTAAAGCTGAGAGTGCCGTAAAAGTTCAGATGCTTGCCCAGCAGGGCCCGGCCCACCACCTCGCCGATGATGACGGCGGCAAGGCCGATAACGATGGCGCCACGGCCCATGTTGATGTCGGCAAAGCCCTGATACTGGGCCATGAGCCCGCCGGAGAGGGCCACGATGCCGTTGGAGATGGACAGTCCCAGCACCTTCATGGAGTTGACGTCGATGCCCTGGGCCCGGCTCATGGCGGGATTGCTGCCGGTGGCTCGGAGGGCGGAGCCCTGCTCGGTGCCGAAGTACCAGTAGAAGAAGCTCACCAGGGCAAGGGCAATGAGAAAGCCGGTGAGTATGGCGGAGGGGACGCTGCGGGAAGAAAGCACGAGATCATATTTATCCACGCTCACGGCCTTGTTGGCCGCCATACCCATGATGTGCAGGTTGATGGAATACAGAGAAAACTGGGTGAGTATACCGGCGAGGATGGCGGGTATGCCCAGCTTGGTGTGGAGCATGCCGGTGCAGAAACCGGCGGCCACTCCGGCTATCACGGCCACCAGCAGAGCCGCCCAGGCGGGCCAGCCCGCCAGAATGAGCATCACCGTGCAGGCGCCGCCGGTGGTGAAAGAACCGTCCACCGTCAGGTCGGCCACATCCAGAAGCCTGAAGGTTATGTAAACTCCGAGAGCCATCAGGCCCCATATCAGACCCTGAGCCACGCCGCCGGGCATATTTTTAAGCAGCTTCAGCAGGCTGAGGGAAGAGAAATATACCGCTATACTCACTTGGATTCTCCTTTATCTATTGTTTCCGGCCGGGCTTATCGGCCAGGCTCACTCTTCAGACACGGCCACGTAATCCTCGGGGACGGTGATGCCCAGGGTCTCGCAGATGGAGGGGTTGTACATCTTGGTGGTCTGGGGAGCGTAGCGGATCTCCATGGTAGAGATATCGGCGCCCTCGGTGAGAATCTCCAGGGCCATCTTGCCGGTCTCATAACCCAGGTCATAGTAGGAAATGGAGAGGCTGGCTACGCCGCAGCCCTTGCACAGGCCCTCCTCGCCGGCGACGATGGGCACGCCCTCTACCAGGGCCACGTTATTGATGGCCTCGGTGCAGGAGGCGGCGGTGTTGTCGGTGGGGATGTAGATGACGTCGCTCTCGGAGCAGGCGTTGGCGGTGACGTTGGCCACGTCGTTGGAGTCGGCGAAGGTGTACTCAGCCACGGTGTATCCCATCTCCTCCAACATGGGGGTGATGGTATCTGCCTGGAACTTGGAGTTGGGCTCGCCGGAACAGTAGAGGATGCCCACCTTCTCGGCGTCGGGGAAGAGCTCCTGGAGCATGGCGGCCTGACCGTCCAGAGGAGCCAGGTCGGAGGTGCCGGAGATATTGGTGCCGGAGCTGCCGGTCCAGTCTTCAACGCCAAGGGCGGTGCCGTAGTCGGTGATGGAGGTGCCCAGGATGGGGATCTGGTTGGTGGCGGAGGCGGCGGCCTGGATGGAGGCGGTGGCGTTGGCCAGGATCAGGTCTACCTCGTCGCTGACGAACTGATTGCAGATAACGGAGCAGGTGGGGGTGTCGCCGGAGGCGTTCTGCTCGTTAAAGGTGACGCTGTCGCCCAGGGCGTCCACCAGGGCCTGCCTGAAGCCCTCGGTAGCCTGGTCCAGGGCGGGGTGCTGCACCAGCTGGCAGATGCCTATGGTGTAGCTCTGGGCTTCTTCGGCGGGAGCCTCTTCTCCGGAGGCCTCTCCGGCGTTTTCGGCGGGGGCCTCAGTGGCGGCGGTCTCGGAGCTGCCGCAGGCGGCCAGGGCGAAGATCATTGCTGCAACACACAGCAGGGCAAGTAGTTTCTTCATTTCCATTTTCTCCTTAATTGATTTTCTTTTTTCATCAGAGACAAAAAGAGCTGCACAGAGGTCATCTGTGCAGCTGCTGTATAACACACGGTGTTGAATCCTTTTTTTACAGCACAGACGACTATTACTTTTGAAGTCTAAAGTAATAGTAAAAGCCGTATGCAACTGCAAAGCCGAATCCAGACATAACGTGCCTCCCTGATTGTTGAGAACACTTTAACGC
>DVHY01000157.1 GCA_018711755.1 Candidatus Limivicinus faecipullorum
CCCGCCCCGGTTTTTTTACAGTATATCAAGTTCTCCAGACCTGTGCAAGAGGCTCTCCCCGTACGTCCAAAGGTTATGACAAAGGCCGTAGATTCTCTGGGAATGCCGGTGAATAAAAGATAAAAGTTCAAGGGCGGAGCATAATGCTCCGCCCTTGAACTTTTGAGACCGGATTTTATCCCAGGATGATATCGCATATCCTGTCCACATCCTCCAGAGGCAGCTCCGGGTACAGGGGCAGAGTCAGCACCCGGCGGGCTATCCCGGCGGCTATGGGGGTGCGCTCCGGCTCAAAGCCGGGGAGGCCCCGGTAGCAGTCCAGCTCGTTGGTGGCGGGGTAGAAATATTTCCTGGCAACGATGCCCTCCTTGCTCAGCCGGGCAAAGACCTGGTCCCGGTCATATTTATAGTTCTCAAAGACCACGGGGAAATAGGCGTAGTTGGGTTCCACTCCCGGCTGGGGCTTGTTCAGCTTCAGCCCCGGAGTCCCGGACAGCCGCTCCATATAGCGCTCATAGACCACCCGGCGCTGCTCCAGCCACTCATCCAGGTGCCGCAGATTGCAAAGGCCCATGGCGGCGCAGAACTCGTTGAGCTTTGCGTTGCCCCCTACGAAAGGCACCGACTCCGGGCCGTGGATGCCGAAGTTCTTCAGGTCGTTGATCCTCTGCTTCAGCTCCGCTTCCTTGAAGCAGATGGCCCCGCCCTCAATGGTATTGAAGACCTTGGTGGCGTGGAAGGAGAACATGGTGGCGTCCCCGAAGCAGGCGGAGCTGACGCCGTCTTTCTTCACCCCGAAGCTGTGGGCCCCGTCGTAGAGCACCTTGAGGCCGTGCTTTTTCGCAAGGCCGTCTATGGCCTCCACGTCACAGAGGTTGCCGTATACGTGGATGGGCATGATGGCCACGGTCTTTTCCGTGATGAGAGCCTCTATCTTCTCCGGGTCCATGGTGTAGTGCTCCGGCTCGATGTCGCAGAACACCGGGGTGCAGCCGCAGCGGACTATGGCATGGGTGGTGGAGGCAAAGGTATAGGGGGAGGTGATTATCTCCCCGTGCAGGTCCAGAGCCTGGATGGCGTTCTCCAGGGCCAGGTGGCCGTTGGTGAGCAGGGCCACGTTCTCCACGCCCCAGTATTCCTTCAGCTCCGCCTCCAGCCGCTGGTGCTTCTCCCCCATGTTGGTCAGCCAATGGCTGTCCCAGATATCCGCTATCTCCCGGCAGTACTCCTCATAGTCCGGCAGAGAGGAGCGGGTCACGTTGATTATATCCTTCATTTTATCTCCAATCCGGCCCGGCAGGGCCATCATTTATTGGCTTCAAGCTCCCGGCACAGCTCCAGCAGCTTGCGGCTGCGCTCTCTTATGAGCCGGGCGGGTATGCCAGCATATATGCCCCAGGGCTCCAGGTCCTTATTTATAAGGCTCATGGCGCCTACGGAGCAGCCCTCCCCCAGGGTGACCCCCGGCAGCAGGGTGCTGCCGGTGCCGATGATGCAGTGGGCTCCTATCTCCACCGGGGCCTCACTGACCGCGGTATACTTCTCCGGCACCATGGGGTTGGTCATGTGCCGGCCCGAATAGTCGTCGCTGAGGGCGTACACCGCCCCCCGGGAGGAGATGGTGCTGTAGTCCCCGAAACTGATGCCCGCGCTGCCTCCGAAGAGCATGGCCCCGGCGGCTATGTGTACATAGCTGCCCAGGCTTATCTTCCCGCTGAGCAGGCAGAAGTCGTCTATGCGCACATGGCTGCCCAGGGAGATGTTCCCGGCGCCGTAGATGCTGCACTTGCGGCTTATGCGCACGTCCTCCCCGTATTCCTTCAATCCCAGGGCTTTCAGCTCCTCAGGGCTGTAAAAACTGTCCATTCCCTTACCTCCGCCTCTTTCACTTGCCCCGGCGGCGTTTCAGCGCCCCCAGGAGATATTCAAAGCTGTCCAGCCGGAAAGCCAGGGAGAGGCCGGCATAGATGACGACTCCCGCGCATACCTGCGCCGCCAGCAGCGGCAGGTCCGGCAGTCCCAGAAAGCTCAGGCTCCAGACCGCCCCGCCCATTATCCCCGACAGCAGCAGGGCGGGCAGCACGTCCTTCAGCTGGGCGGCAAAACTGTAGCCCAGAAGGCGGCGGTTGGGCCAGGCGTTTATCACCGCCGCTATCAGGCAGGATATCAGCTGGCTCAGGGCTATGGCATAGACCCCCAGGCTCAGCGAGGCCACCAGCAGCACCGTGCTTATGAGCTTCTTGATTATCTCCAGCTTCAGGAAAATGTCGCTGCGGCCCATGGCCTTCACCGCATTAAGGTTCGCGGTATGGAGAGGATAAAAGGCGTACATCAGGCAGAATATCTGCATATAGGGCACGCAGGGCAGCCACTTCTCCGTCAGCAGCAGCTGCACGAAGGGCCGGGCGCACACCGCAAGGCCCGCCATCATGGGGAACATCAGGTAGGTGCTGGTCTTCACCGCCCGGCGGGTCATCTCCCGCACCTGCTCCCCCCTGTCCTGCTCCGCCGACAGCACCGGCAGCAGCACGCTGTCTATGGAGGAGTTTATATTCTCCACCAGAAGGTTGGGGTACTGGTCCCCCTTATTGTAAAAGGCCAGGTCGGTGGAGGTATATTTCAGGCCCACCACCAGCTGATACAGCTTCAGATAGGCCGTGTCCAGCAGGGCCGAGGCCAGTATCTTCCAGCCATAGGCCACCAGGCCCTTCAGCCGCTCCAGGGAAAAGCAGCGCCGGGGCTTCCAGCCCACGGTGAGCCAGAGGATGGCGGTGTTCACCGCCGCATTCAGCAGCTGCTGCATCACCAGGGCCCAGATGCCGTAGCCCAGATAGGCCATGGATATGCCCACGGCGGCGGAAAACACGGTGCCCCCCAAAGTGGCAAAGAAAAAGCGGCGAAACTGCATGGTCTTTGCCACATAGGCCTGCTGCACATTTTTGACCCCGGAGACCACTATGCTCAGGCCCAGCACCCGGATCACCGGCGTCAGGCTCAGGTCCCCGTACAGCCGGCTCAGGGCCGGGGCCGCCAGAAACAGCCCCGTATACAGCAGCAGGCAGAAGCCCAGGTTGAAGTAAAACACCGAGGAGAAATCCAGGTCGTCGGTATCCTTTTTCTGGATGAGGGCGGTGGCCATGCCGCTGTCCACAAAGACCTGCAATATGGAGATTATCACCAGCACCAGAGCCACGGAGCCGTAGAGCTCCGGCTCCAGCAGCCGGGCCAGGACTATGGACACCACGAAGGATACGGCCTGAGAGCCGAAGCGCTCCATAAAGCGCCATATCAGATTGGAAAAAACTTTTTGCCTGTTATCCATCAATAGTCTCCGTAGCCCTGGCGTCTGCGGTACGCACGCTGGACGCCGGGGAAATAGCTCTTGACAAAGTTCTTCAGCCGGTAGGAAAAGCTCTGGCGGCGCAGGATGCTCCGGTAGGGCTCCCGCCGCTGCTCCCTGTCCCGGCCCTCTATATACATAAGCTCAAATTCCCGCTCCAGTATCACCTGCTCCGTGAGGGCCCGGTATTCCTCCGGGGCGTGGGGCAGAAAGGCCCTGAGCATCTCCGCCTTCCCCCGGACAAAGCCTTTCAGCTTGTCATAGCAGCCGTCCACCCCGGAGCTCCAGGCACACTGGTTGCTGCATATACGGTAGAGGGACATGGTCCTGTTTATAAAGCGCAGCTTCCCGCCCAGGCCCAGCATCAGCCCCCAGGCGTAGTCGGCAAAGCCGTGGGCCGTGGCCGCCCGGTAAAAGTCGGGGGTCTGGGTCATGAGCTCCTTTCTGGCAAAAAGAGAGCTGGTATGATAGGCGTTGTTGGGACCTTTTATGATGAGCTCAAAGGGCAGGTCCATATCCTCCTCATGGCGCACCAGGGGCTCGTCGGGCCGGGAGCCATCGCAGTAGTGCAGCAGGGTGTTGTGGACGCAGGCGCTGTAGTCCGGGTGGGCCTCCATGAACTCCGCCTGCCGCCGGAGCTTGCTCTCGTCGGTCCAGCAGTCGTCCCCCTCGCAGAAGGCCAGGTACTTCCCCCGGGCGTTTGGGTAGAAAATGTTCTCGTACACATAGCCTATGCCCTTGGAGAACTGGTTCTCCTCATGGTAAAAGGCCCGGATGATATGGGGATACTTCTCCTCATACTCCCTGATTATCTCCGCCGTTTTGTCCGTGGAGGCGTCGTCGTTCACCAGCACTTCAAAGGCGAAGTCCGTCTTCTGATTTACAAAGCCCTCCAGGGCGCTGCGGATATATTCTTCATGGTTATAGGCCGTACAAAGTACGGACACAAGGCAGTTTCCGTTTTCCATTTGACCTCCCGGAAAGGCTGACTGGCAGGATGGGTTTCCCTCCTCCGCCAGGACCAAAAAGCCCGGGCGGACATTCCAATTCAAATTATTATACTCCCAAAGCCCGGGTATTTCAACCAAAACATGGCAGGCAGGGCAAGACAAACATGGCAGGCAGGGCAAGACCGGGCGTCCCTCAGGACGCCCGGTCAGCTTGTCAAAAAAGTCTGTAGGACTTTTTTGACTGCGCTTCTCCCGCCAAGCATTTTGCTAAGGGCAAAATGCTGCTGCGCTGCGTCGCTGCAAACTCCATATCCTTCGCAGCGGCGGCCGCCCATAAGGACAGCCGCCACTCCTCATCCATTTCGTTGCAGATCCTTTCCGAATCAAGCCCGCTTCGCTGGGCCTTGATTCGGCCTTGAAAACAAAATAGTTTTCAAGGCTTTTCTGTGGCGGGTTATTGTATCACGAGAATTGCGACCCTGCCGCTGCCGTGGGCAGATAAAGGCAGGGCGCAATTTCCGCAGCCGCCCGAAATAAAAGCTGCAGGAGCAGATTTTATTTCGGACTTGCGGCAAGGCGAGCAAGGGGCCTTGTTCTCGCTGCGGCTCGGTCACGCTGCGGCTCTGACATGCCACCGGCATGTCATTCACTACCGCAGCGCCGCTTCGCTACCCCTCGTGCTCCCCTGCTGCTCTATTGTCTATGCT
>DVHY01000158.1 GCA_018711755.1 Candidatus Limivicinus faecipullorum
CCCGCCAAGCATTTTGCCCTTGGCAAAATGCTGCTGCGCTGCGTCGCTGCAAACTCCATATCCTTCGCAGCGGCGGCCGCCCATAAGGACAGCCGCCACTTCTCATGCATTTCGTTGCAGCTCCTTTCCGAATCAAGCCCGCTTCGCTGGGCCTTGATTCGGCCTTGAAAACAAAATAGTTTTCAAGGCTTTTCTGTGGCGGATTATTGAAATGCGAGGCGGGCCTTGCCCCCTCGCGCTCCCCTGCTACTCTATTAATTTGACCTAAAGCATAGTTTTTTGACAGACTCAACAGGCCGGGAGCGTCAAGCTCCCGGCCTGTGTTATGCCGCTTACTCTTCGGGGCTGAACTGATCCTTGCCCACACCGCACAGCTCGCAGGTGAAATCTTCGGGCAGGTCTTCCCACTTCACGCCGGTCTCTTCCTCGTCGTAGACCCAGCCGCATATGTTGCACACATATCTCATGGTCTTTTCCTCCTGAATAGATTTATTGGTTAGTTTAAGCTCCTCACTTGAAGTAGCGGTTCAGCAGGCCCTCGAAAGCCTTGCCGTGACGGGCCTCATCCCTGGCCATCTCATGGACGGTGTCGTGGATGGCGTCCAGATTATACTTCTTAGCCAGCTTGGCCAGCTCGAACTTGCCGGCGGTGGCGCCGTTCTCGGCCTCTACGCGCATTTCCAGATTCTTCTTGGTGCTGTCGGTGACCACTTCGCCCAGGAGCTCGGCAAACTTGGCGGCGTGCTCGGCCTCCTCCAGGCCGGCCTTCTCCCAGTACATGCCGATCTCGGGATAGCCCTCGCGATGGGCCACGCGGGCCATAGCCAGGTACATACCCACTTCGGTGCACTCGCCTTCAAAATTGGCCTTCAGGCCGGAGATGATCTCGGCCTTGACTTCTTCGGGGACATCGGCGCCAAACTGCTTGCCCACGCCCACAACGTGCTCGGCAGCCCAGGCCATGCCTTCCTCCATCTCGGTGAACCTGGAGCCGGGGACCTTGCACTGGGGGCAGAACTCGGGGGGAGTATCTCCCTCATGAACATAACCGCATACGGGGCAGACCCATTTCTTCATAGTAAATTTCCTCCTGATAAAACATAATATCTGGTGTATTGATTATATATTTTCATTGCAGCTTTTGCAACAAAAAACTGGAAAAAAGTCAGCTGGCCTGAAGGCCGCGGCAGCTGCTGCACAAGCCCCTGATGGTCAGGGAACACTCCTCGGCAGCAAAGCCGTATTCTCTGTCCAGCTCCCGGCAGCTGTCCCTCACGGCCCTGGGAAGTTCCATGTCCATGACCTTGCGGCAGCGGCGGCAGACGAAGTGGGCATGGGGTGCCGTATCTGCGTCATAGCGCTCCTGTCCCGCCACCCGACATACGCTCACCGCCAGGCCCTCCTCGGCCAGGACTCCCAGGTTCCGATAAACGGTACCCAGGCTCAGCTCCGGGTAATCGGCCTTCAGCTGCTGATACAGCATTTCCGCCGTGGGGTGCTCTTTTGTGGCGCAGAGAGCCTCCAGAATGGCCTGGCGCTTTCTGCTGTTTTTCCTTTTGTTCTCCATTGGCACCTCAAATTAATAATGATTCTTATTACTGAAGTTAATATAGCACAGTCTCCGGGCTTTGTAAAGAGTTTTTTGAAAAAATTTTTTATAATTTTCCCGTGGCATTTTTCTAAGTTTTCCGGGGCATATCAGGCCCCTTCCTGGGGCTGTTCCACCAGCTGGGCCAGGGCCGGGGCGGCGGCATTGCCGAAAAGCCTGATAGCCGCCAGGGCCTCCTGGAGGGTGTTGCCGTTGCTGCCCACCTCCACTATCATGGAGCCCGGGGACAGCTGCTGATTATAGCGTTCCCGCACCAGGGACACCGGGCGCATGAGCGTGGGGTGCCTTGCGTTGACGGAGTTCTGGATGTACAGGGCCAGAGCCAGGTTCTGCCGCCAGTTTGGATGCTCCAGCCCGCTTTCGTCGGTGCCCACAAGGAGCATTATCTGGCTGGCCACCACTCCCTCCTCCTCGGCCATGGTCTTGTATACCACGTCGTCGGTGCCCAGGGCGTCCCTGTGGATATCCAGCACGATCTTTATACTGGGGTAATCCCTCAGGTATTGCTCTATGGCCTGGCCGGAGCGGGTATAGGAGCCGGTGTAGCTGGGATAGTCGTAGATGCCCCGGTCGTGGATAACGCTCAGGCCCGCCTCCTGGAATATCTCCGTCAGCTCGTCGCCGATGCGCACGATGTTGAACTCGGTGTCCTCGGTGCGGTTGGTGTCGCTGGGCTCATAGCGGTCCAGGCCCGCCTGGGTATAGGCCTCGCTGGAGTGGGTATGGATAATGAGTATCTGGGGCTGGCCATAAGGCAGGACCACACCCGGTCCGTCGGCCACAATTTGCGGGGCATCCACCCAGTACTGGGTGGCGTTGTTTATGGTGAGCCCGCCGTCGATGGTGGTCTCCAGTATTTCCAGATCGGCCCCCAGCTCCGGCTCCCCCGCCGCCTCTGCCGGCTCCATCAGCTCCATCTCCGGCAGATCCGTAATTATCGTCTCCTGCACTTCCGCAGGCTCCTGCTCAGCCATGGTGCTCAGCTTCTCGGCAGGCTCCGCCGCAGTGCCGGCGCTCAGGCTCAGAGCGGAAGCCGTGGGATGGCTCTCCAAGTTGTCCGACAGCAGCAGCACGTTTTTCATTCTCCTGTACCCCAGGCTTCTTTGCAGGCTGTCTCCGATGCGCTCACCCGCACCGCTCACAGCCAGCATATACATTATCACAGTCACGCAGCCCAGGGCCGCCAGTCTTCTCGCCGTTTGCATCCACTCACCCGTCCTCTCATAAGTTTATACATATAAAGTTATGAGCCTCCCGGCCCGGATATCATGGCCCCTTGAAAAAAACTCCCGCCCATGTTATCATTGGCAGGATAAAAAACGAAAGGAACCGACAGAAAATGAAGTTTCAGTACAGACCTCGGGGCGTATGCTCCCAGCTTATGGACATAGAGGTGGAGGACGGGCGCATAGTTGACGTGGAGATCATGGGCGGCTGCCCCGGCAATCTGCAGGGCATATCCCGGCTTTTGAAGGGTATGAGCGTGGATGACGCCATAGAGCGCATGGAGGGCATACGCTGCGGCATGAAGAAGACCTCCTGCCCCGACCAGCTGGCCCAGGCTCTCAAGCAGATGCGGGATGAAGCTCAGGCATAAGGCGGCTGCCGCCGCAGCGGCGGCCCTGCTGAGTTGCTGGCTCTGCGGCTGCCGCCGGCAGGAGCCGGAGGCGTCTTCCTCCCCAGCGCCTCAGGAGCTCAGCCTTCCCACGGAGCGCCCCTCCCCCGGCTACAGAGAGTTCCCCGTTTATTTCGACGGCCTGCTCATGGACCAGGGCTGTATCCGGGATGGAGAGATGTATCTCAGTCCCGGGGAGATATGCAGCTATCTGGGCATAGCCTGGAGCTGGAATGGGGATGAAAGCGCCTTCACCATCAGCCTGGACGGCACTGAGTTCGGGGGCAGCAGGGAAGACGGGTATCTCAGCGGCAACGGCAGATACTTCTATGCCCCTGAGGGCTGGTTCACCGCCGGCGACAAGCTGTACCTCCCTTATGAGCTGCTCTGCCGCTTTCTCTGCCTGGATGTGCAGCCGGAGGAGGGCTCCGACGCTCTGTATCTCAGCACCCTCAACGCCCGGGTCATCCCCGGCGGGGAGGACTACTATGAGCTTTACTTCCCCAGCGAGGAGCTGTTCTGGCTCAGCCAGATAATCCACGCCGAAGCCTGGCAGCAGCCGCTGGCCGGGCAGATAGGCGTGGGCAATGTGGTGCTGAACCGGGTAGACAGCCCGGATTTCCCCTCCACGGTATTTGACGTGATCTTTGACATGGACCACAACATCATCCAGTTTGAACCCATATCCAACGGCAGCGTCTATTCCCAGCCCGACGAGACGGCCCGGATAGCCGCCTGCCTCTGCCTGGAGGGCTATAACACCGTGGGAGACAGCCTTTACTTTGTAAACCCCGCCTTCGGCAGCGGCTGGTTCGACTCCAGCCTGGACCTGACCGTGACCATAGGCGACCACAATTTCTATTCGGTGCGAGGTGCCTGAACATGCTTGAAGAGCTGCTGCGTTCCGGTTTTGAGGCCCTGGGTATCGGCCTTGACTCCCGGGCTCTGGAGCGTTACCGCATATATTACGAATACCTGGAAGAGATGAACAAGGTCATGAACCTCACCGCCATCTCCGGGGAGGAGGATGTGGCCCGGCTCCATTTTCTGGACTGCGTCCAGCTTATGCAGGCAGCCTCCTTTGCCGGCAAGCGGGTAATAGATGTGGGCACGGGGGCCGGCTTTCCCGGCCTGGCCCTGAAGATAGCCTGTCCGGACATGGAGCTGACCCTGCTGGACAGTCTGGACAAGCGCATAGGCTTTCTCCGGGACTGCTGCCGCAGGCTCGGCTTTGAGGACGTGGAGTGCGTCCATGCCCGGGCGGAGGAGATAGCCCCCGGATATCGGGAGAGCTTTGACTTTGCCCTGTCCAGGGCCGTGGCCCGGCTGAACCTGCTCAGCGAGCTGTGCCTGCCCTATGTAAAAAAGGGCGGAGCCTTCATCGCCATGAAGGGCAGCGACCTGGGCCAGGAGCTTAAGGAGGCGGAAAAAGCCATTGCCCTGCTGGGGGGCAAGCTGGAGCAGAAGCTGGACTATACCATCCCCGGCAGCGACGTGACCCACAGCCTGCTCATCCTCCGCAAGGCCGCGAGCACTCCGGCAAAGTATCCCCGCCGCTGGGCCCAGATAAAGAAGAGCCCCCTGTGAGCCGCCCATGCAGGCATGCCACAGAGGGAAGTGAATAAAATAGCGAAAGCGTCGCTTCGATATGAAGCGGCGCTTTATTATTCAAGTCCGGGCTCTGCGCCCTCACTCTCCCAGTATGATGTCTTCCAGTTCCTCGGCGCTGTCAGCCACCCGGGCGGCGCCCAGGCTCAGGAGCTTTTCTCGGCCCATGAAGCCCCAGGCCACGCCCACGCAGTCTATCCCGGCGTTTTTTGCCGTGTTCAGGTCCACGTCCATGTCCCCCACATACAGGCTCTCCTTTGCAGACACTCCCATCCTTTCCATTGCCGACAGCACGGCGGAGGGGTCGGGCTTGCAGGGGATGCTGGGGCCGGTGCCCACGGCCAGTTCCAGAAGCCCCGGGAAATGTCTATGGGCCAGCAGCTTTACCGCCGGCTCCTGCTTGTTGGATATCACTGCCAGCTTTACGCCCCGGCCCTTGAGTCTGGCCATGAGCTCCAGGATACCGGGATAGGGCGCCGTCTTTATCTGGCAGTGGCTGTCGTAGTACTCCTCATAGAAGTCCTGCACCTGGCGGCACAGCTCCGGGGAGCTGCCCTCTGCCACGGAGCAGCGTACAAAGTGGGCCGGTCCTTTTCCCAGGAAGGTCTTCAGCTCCTGCTCTTCTCTCTCCGGCATATTGAAATGGCGCAGGCTGTAATTCATAGCTGCCGCCAGGTCCCCCAAGGTGTTGAGCACCGTGCCGTCCATATCAAAAAGTACCGCTCTGTACATTGTCTGCCTCCATATCTGCGGGATGAAGTCCC
>DVHY01000159.1 GCA_018711755.1 Candidatus Limivicinus faecipullorum
CAAAAACAGGCTGTAAAGCCGGTCTGTCATGGAATATAAAAACTAAAGAGCGCAGGCACCGGAGATAGGTGCCTGCGTTCTTTCATATCATTTCCAGCTTTTCATTCAGCTTTTTGTATATCCTCTCCACAAACCAGGGCTCGGTGGAGGCGGCCAGGGCCTCATCAAGGGAGAACCAGGCAACGCCGCTGTTCTCCTCCCGGCAGATGTGGAGAGTTTCGCTTTCATCCGCCTCCAGCAGGTAGGTCACATTCATATGCAGATGGCTGGGCACATATTCCCCGTGCTTTTCGTGGCCGTCCACGGTGAGCACCTCCAGGGAATAGATATCCTCCATGACCGGCCGGGGGGCCTTTACCCCGGTCTCCTCCCGGACTTCTCTAAGGGCCACCGCCAGCAGATCCTCCTCACCGTCGGCATGACCGCCGGTCCAGGACCAGGAGTCAAAAAGCCGGTGGTAGACCAGCAGGGTCTTTGTGCGTTCCGGGTTCACTATCCAGGCGGAGGCGGTCATGTGGGCGACGAGATTGCTGCGGAGGAAGGCGTCGCCGTTGTTATCCAGAAAGTCCAGGATGACCTGCTTGTCCCGCCGCTCCTGCTCGTTGAAGGGGCGGTAGTTTGCTATATCTTCCCTTATTCCCATCTCTCACTCCGCAACGGCGTATATATCCCGGCGCAGGTGCAGGAAGGTGGGCAGGGAGCGGCGCACCTCGTCCACTCTGTCCAGGTCGATGTCGCTGTAGAGTATCTGCTCGGTCTCGTCGCAGGTGGCAATCACCTGGCCGAAGGGGTCGCATACGGTGGAGTGACCCCAGCAGGGATAGCTGAATCCCTCGTAGCGGGCGGCGGAGGCCCCCACCATAAACAGCTCGTTGTCCACGGCCCTCATGCGCAGGGACAGCTCCCAGTGGGCCGGGCCGGTGGAGGTGTTGAACTGGGCGGGGAGGAAGATTATTTTGGCCCCTCTGACTGCCATGGCCCGGAAGAGCTCCGGGAAGCGCAGGTCGAAGCACACGGCGCAGCCCATCTTGCCGAAGGGTGTGTCGAAGACGGTTATCTTCTCTCCCGTGGCAAAGGTGGACGACTCCCTGAACTTCATGCCCGGCAGGTCCACGTCAAAGAGATGCACCTTTCTGTGGCGGGCGATCTGCCTGCCCTGGCTGTCAAAGACAAAGCAGGTGTTGTAAATGCTGCCCTCATCGGTCTCCGGCACGGAGCCGCCAACCAGCAGCACGCCGTTTTCGGCGGCCCACCGGGACATGGCGGCCACGGCCTCCCGGTGTCCCAGAACGGCGTATTTTTTGAAATACTCTTTGGAGTATGGGCAGTTCCACATCTCCGGCAGGACTACGATGTCGGCCCCCTTGCCGGCGGCCTCACGTATCATTTTTTCAGCTTTGTCCATGGTCTGGAGCTGGTCCAGTTCTGTCCTCAGCTGGCAAACAGCGAGCTTCAGCATTTCAATCCCTCCAGGTATTTTTCTATATCGAAGTCCAGGACTTTTTCGTCCTTGCGCAGGTACAGCGGGTGGTGGGGATGCCCTTTAACGGAGCATTTCCCGGCCCGGAGCCAGCGGGCGCCATACTGCTGCCCCAGCTCCGCCATCTCCCGGACACAGCCGGGCAGGTATGGGCGCTTTTCTATGATGGCGCCCCAGGCGGCCCACACGGCGGGGGAGACCCCGGGGGCCACGTTTTGAAGTATGTAGCGGAAGGCGGCCATGTTCTCCCGGTGCAGCCGCCCGTTCAGCTCCCGGTCCATATCCTCGGGCCGTGTGGCCCGCTGGGCGTAGACATTGAACATTATCCAGCTGTCGAAACCGTTGCCGGCGGCGATGCGGGAGACGGATTTCAGGGTGTTGTCCAAATCGTCGGGCCGGGCGGTGGAGGGGTTTATGCCTATGCAGATAAGGGGGTTCTGGCCCCGGGTGCCCAGGATGTAACGATACTCGGTGTAGAAATCCGGCACATACAGCCACTTGCCGCTGTCGTAATCCTCTCCGTGGCCGGAGAGGCTGAGGGCCTCTTCAAAGCTGAGGATGTCTATGGTCTGGCTTGCGCCCTGAGGAATATGCACGATCTGTCACCTCTCACATTATTATATATATCACCAGTGGGATGGTGAGCATGGAAAACACCGTGGACAGGAGTATGCCCTCGGAGGTGAATACGGCGTCCTTGTCGTACTGAATGGCCAGCACCGAGACGATAACGGCGCTGGGGCTGGCGGCTATTATTGTAGAGGTGACCTTCAGCACCAGGTCATCCGTGACGAAGCCCAGCAGCAGCCATACCAGCAGGGGGCAGACCAGCAGCCGGATGAAGCACATTATGTACAGCTTCCAGTTCCTGAAGGCGTCCAGCAATCCCACGGAGCCCAGGGAGGAGCCGATTACTATCATGCTCAGGGGCATTGTGGCGGCGGCCATGGTGCCGGCCAGTTCCCGGAGCACTCCGGGTACAGGCGGGTGCAGCATAAAAACTACAAGGGCCACGAAGGTGGCGATCAGGGGCACTGTAAAGATATCCTTCAGCCGTATGGACTCCTTGCCTCCGCCCCCGTGGAGCCGGTACACGCCGTAGGTGTAGAGGATGATGTTGAAGGGTATGCAGGACAGGGAGCAGTAGAATACCGCCTCGCTGCCGAAGAGGGCCTCCACCACCGGCAGGGCGATGAACATGTTGTTCACCACGGCGATGAGCAGCTCGAACAGGGGCGCACGCTCGCCCAGGCCCATGATGCGGCAGCTGGCGGCGGCCAGGACCCAGCCCACCAGGATGGCTATGCTCAGGGCCAGTATTACGACGGCCAGCTCTTTTCCGCTGAGGCGGGCGTCGGATACCAGCACGGAATTGATGATGGTGGCGGTCATAAATACGTTTATGACCATTTTACTGGCATCCCGGGTGAACTCCCGCCCTGCGAAATTGGTTTTGGCGCAGAGGTAGCCGACGACCATCAAAACCACGAATATGAGCATCTTGGGCAGAAGGGCTGAAACTTCCATTAACAGGGCTCCTTAAATGTTCAAAATGAGCTTGGCGATATAGATATAGATGAGCAGGGACACGGCGTCGGTGACGGTGGAGATAAGGGGATTGGCCATCACCGCCGGGTCCAAGCCGAGTTTCTCGGCCATAAGCGGCAGCATAGCGCCAACCACCTTGGCGAACATGACGATAAAGACTATGGACAGGCTCACCGTGGCCGCCGCCAGGACGGTGACGTTGGCGTTGTGGAGCAGCCAGCTGTCCACCAAAAGCATTTTTACGAAGTTCACCACTGCCAGGGACAGTCCGCAGAGCAATGCCACCCGCCACTCTTTCCAGATGACCCGCAGGGCATCCTTGGGTTCGGTGTCGCCGATGGAGAGGCTGCGGATGACGGCGGTGGAGGCCTGGGCGCCGGAGTTTCCGCCGGTGCCCATGAGCATGGGTATAAAGGCCACCAGCCCCGCCTGGACCGCCAGGATCTGTTCAAAGCTGGTGAGGATCATGCTGGTGAAGGTGGCCGAGAGCATGAGGAACATCAGCCAGGGAATACGCTTTTTCCACATATCCATGGGCCCGGTGCGGGAGTAGGGTTTATCCGAGGGCAGGATACCGGCCATGATCTCGAAGTCCTCCGTGGCCTCCTGCTCCATGACGTCTATGATGTCATCGACGGTAACTATGCCCACCAGACGGCCCTCAGTGTCCACCACCGGCAGGGCCATCAGGTCGTAGTCCGAGAACTTCTCGGATACGCTCTCCTGGTCCTCGGTGGTGGAGGCGAAGATCACGTTCCGGTCCATCAGATCCTCTATGATGGTGTCGTCATCATTTAAAAGCAGATCCTTGACGGTGACGATG